>JAIXQV010000160.1 GCA_027485535.1 Oxalobacteraceae bacterium
AAACCGGACACAAACTGCGGCGATGTCGATCTTCTCGTGGACGACCAGCTGGCCCGTGTGCGCGCCCGCCTCAAGAGCATGAGGGCACTGGAGAAGCAGTTGGTACGGCTGCGGGCGCGCTGCTCCGGTACCCACGAGGGGGCGCACTGCGGCATTCTTGAAGAGCTAGTGTCCGCCGCTCAAGGGGAGTCTTGCGCATGCCATCCAACTTAATATTCAGACGCCCTGAGACCGAAATACGCAGAAAGGCAGTCAATCGGTTCGAACCAACCAGTTAGGCTTTTTAAGCCTAAGTCAGCTTTTGGCAGAAACCGATCATTCAGGATTTCGTCATGAATGACGACTACCGCTGCATAGCTGACAACCATCGAATCATCGAATCAAGTCTCTTAGCGGCCCAAATTTCGCCAAAATCTCCGCGAGGGACTGATTCACCAGCGCATCGTGCATGGCGCTTAATCGCTCAAAGGTAGCCCAGTGCATCCCCTTGGGCTTGTCACCATCGCCATTAAGGATACCCGGCTCCCAGCCTAATCTTGCCCGGATCTTGTCGGCCTGCGTCGTTGATCGGTCACCTACGTTTTCTCGTTGAGATCGATATGCGAGTTGCTGGCAATACCTGCATGCAAACACACTGCCACCGTACAGAACTGCTATACGCCGCCCACAGCCCACCGCCGGACAATGCAACCATGCCCGCCGCCCACCGTAAGTGCAGGGTGTCCAACTGATACGCACCGAGTAATTTGTGGCCTGCCAATCACCACCTTTGTCCCGTACGAGGTAGTCTAGGGTCACCTGATTTAATTCAGCAAGGATATTAATGTTGCCCACCGCTTCGCCACCACGTGACCATTTCCAATTGAACGATTGGCCAGGTTTCAACAGCCCATCGCGTGAAAGCCTGCGGATATCCAAGGCCAACATGTCGCCCGTAACGCTTTTGCCGCCCCGCCTGCCGCTTCCAAAACCGCCCATAGCCACCCTCCCAAAAAAATTTACCGAAAACATCAATCAAATTCACTGACCTGCTTTGACCCAGAATCGTCTACAAGCTTGGTCGTTATAGGGTTTCCGATGATTTCCAGTGGTTTGATTTTTCTCTCCAATTCAGCAGCCACAAGCGCCCGAATATGGTCGTTTAGGTCATCCCTGCGGTGCAGACTGGGGTATTCCATGCGATGAATTGCTGGTTTTGCCAGCTTTTCAACGACGGGATCGGCACCGCTGAGCTGTTGCACCACGATATTCATAGGTGTTGGGGCTTTGCCTTCGGGCCTGCCGACCAAGTATTGCGCCAACCAATTGCGGGCCTGCGGATCGCCTGACTTAGCTGCTTGCATCGCCGTATTCACCACGCTACGCCAATCGTTCAGGGTCACAGTGTCCAGAAGCACGACCATATAGTCAATCTCGGTGCGTCGATGAGTCGCCGTGCCCTTGATGTATTCCGTTTGCTTACGTCTGCCCATGGTGGCTCCTTTCGTGCTTTACTTTGGTGATTGCTTGGGCGAAGCCGTTGCAGCGTTGCAAAAGGCTTAAAAATTCAGCAGGTAACTGCGCAGCGCTGGCTCGGACGGCAACGCCAGCATGTTCCCAATTTGCACAACGCATTTCACGGCGAAGGTGAGTGCACTCCAGACAGACTGAGCGGTCATCGGCATCACGGTCACGAACCACCAATCTGTCGGCTATACCTTCAGCAACTTCAAGGCCCAACCCCATGTCCGAGAACCTCGCCAGCCGCGCCATGAACGCGTTAATCTCTCGCCCGTTCATCGCTGAGGAGCGTGGCCAGCAATACCAATCTGGGTCGGGGACAGGGTCGTTCGCTGCGTCCACAGCGTCCCCTTTTTTTTCAAATGTCCCGTTGAGGCGCCTACGGAAACTACAAAAACCGTTTCTGTAGTTTTTGTAGCTCGCTGAACAAATGCTTGTTGATTTTTCAGACGTGCAAGCCAGCTCATTGCACACCGCCTTTCAGCGCTAGCGGATTGATGAGGTAGCGGTCGCTCGGTCGCCCCCTGCCGTTCGCATCGCCAGACCGACTCACCTCCCGACGCAAATAGTCGTAGTCCACCAGCAAGTCTGCCGCCTTGCGTACGGCATCTGGAGAACCCAGCCCCGCCCAGCCTTTCACAGCGATCTGCCGGGGGGTGAAGCTTTCCATCAGCACGCCGTCAGCGTCCTTCAACCTACCACCGCGTATTTTTTTCAGTAGGTTTGATGCGTCGGTAGTCTCTGGCGTCACGGCTGCCGAATAAAGCCGGTTGGCGTGGGTGCGCAGGTAGTCCCCCCACGCCAGCGCCCTAATCAGTTCAGCTTCGTGAACAATGCCGCCACTGTCCGGTGTATCAATCAAGGCAAACACCAGCGCAAGCGCAGGAATCAGTTTGCGGTACTTGGCTAGGTGCGAAACCATCGCTTGGTGCAGGGCGTCGCCGAGAAGCTCGGTTTCAAAGGGAACCAACCACTCAACATAGATGGCCTGCGCCTGCGGGGTAAAACGCCAGATCACTGGTTCATCATCACTCGCAGGCTGCAACGCTGCTAGCCTTTCAAACACTGCCCATGCAGCTTGCTTGGCTGGGGTATCGGGCCATTGGTCAACGTGGACAAACTCCTTATCGATGTCCGGCCACACGGTCAGTCCAAACCGCTGCAACAGACCGTCATCTGCACTGCCGCCCGCCACCGCCCCACGGACATACTCCTGAATGCGCCCTGGCTGGATGCCCCCGATCATGGCCAGACACACGCGGGGAATGTGCACAGTGCCGCGCATGATGCGGTCGAAGGTGTAGCCCTGATTACCGTCATAGCAGGTCAAATAGAAGGACCTCGACCCCTCCTGCCCGGCTGTGTCAAGCTTGGTCAGCAGTCCATACAACTCGTCCCTATAAGACAGGGTGCCCCAAGGGTTTTGCTGCAATAGCTCGCCCAGCTTTTCGACGGTGGCATCGTTGACGATAAAGCGCCGCGCCATTGGCTCTGCGGTTGTGTCAGTTGGCTCCAACATGGCCCGTGCAGCCTTGGTATCACCCTTCGCTGCATGACCCTTGGCTTTCTTCTCGTTGGCCTCGTCCTGCATTGCGATTACTTTGCAGTCCAACTCCCAAGCTGCATGGGCTGCCTGCCAATGCTCAAATTCGGTCGCCTGCAGCCGGCTCAACGGCTTTAAGGCTTCACTCAGTGCCGGTGACTTTTTCACACCCGGCCGACCGATGACTGCGCCCCATAGATTTGGAACAACCTGCCAGTCGTCGCGTGCTTTGGGTTGGATCACCGCACGCGCTCCAATCAGGCTGGAGAGCGCCACCAGAGCCGCCACTGCCGGGAAGTCTGGCGGGCACTGCATGCGGTGAGCGATGTCCATAACCCAGGGTCGAAGCGCGACGGGCAGCAACTCAGCGTCAAAGCTATCAACTGACGGCAGTGCATCCGGCAAGGGCGTTGGCACGGGCCAGTTATCAGCCCCGACATCATGGTCTGATGCAATCCAGCGTTGCAGCTTGATTGCGGCCTGCGCATCAATCCATGCCATCTTGTCGTCGTCAAGCATAGGTACCCCCTGTACTTTGACTGCGCAACCAATTGATGCGTCCAGCAGCTTTCGCAATGCGATCCAGGTCGTTTTGATTGATCTCCACTCCTCGCAGCATGTTCGCAGCGACAACTGCCAACAGTTGTGTTTCCCGGTCAAGAAGCTCCACGGCTTGACCCGCAGTCAACAGACGCGGTGTGCGTTTTGGCTCGCGGCCACTGAGTTGTCTTGGTGGAAACAGACCAGACATCTCCATCCCCAGCGCAGACAAAATGTCCGCAACAGAGCACCCGGCAAAGCAGTGCAGCAACACCGCGCCTTCAGCCGTTTCGCGCACGCTAAGGGAAGGGCCTTTGTCATCATGTGCAGGACAACACGCACTCCACTGACCGAGCTGTCGCTGTCGAACCTTGTGCAGTTGCGCCAAGACGTTGTCAATTGGTGCGGCGCTCATTGGCTCACCTCCAATCGACGGATGAATCGATGGGCGAAGGCTTTACTGCATCGCTTGTCAGTGGCAGAATTTCGGGTGTTGGTAGTGTCGGTATCAAAGCTTTCGGCGTAGCAAGCGCCGGGGGCTTTTTCATGGGTGGCGTGGGTCATTTTGGAACCCTCCGAAACCAGCTTGAAGGCATGGAGCACCACAGGCGCAGCGCCAGCGCACACAATGCGGCCTTCATGCTGTCACCCCGTCCAGAATGGCCAGTTCGGTGCGCTTGGCGTGCAACACCTTTACCAGTTCGCGGATTTCGGCTTCAGACTTGCCAGCCACCCGCGCCGCCGCAATAGCCTGCGCCTCGTAGTCTGGCCAACCCTTCGCCCTTTGGCCTATGGCAACTCCGGTGGTGAATAGTCCGTCGCGGATCGCGTTGTAAACGCTGGCGTCCGCACGGTGTCCCAATACCCGTTTGACTTCGGGCAATCTCAAGATCAGCATTGCTAAACCCCTATAGGTATCGCTGGCGGGTGCTAGCGATTGGGAGCAATGGTGGTTTTTAGGGCTTTAAAAGTCACCGCAACTGCGGTACTGTTTACCGCAACTGCGGTATCAGCCCGAGTTTAGGCTGCGCTTCGCCGATGCGAATGTTTGTTCAAGTTTCCGTTTAGATATGCCTTGCTTTGCGCCGTAGTCGGCAACAGCCTGAGTAATTACCGTCGTGTCATTGGCTTTACCTGCTGTAAGTTGCGCTAGTAGTGCCCCAATGATGTTTAGGTAACTAGTACGTTCTCTGGTGGTTATGGGTTTGTCGATTGGCAATGTGCCTATGCCACCGTTTTTCTTAACTCGTTCAATTTCGGTGGCCAACATCACCAGATCTGAACGCGCAGCTTTCACAAGTGGATCAAATTCGATTTCCCATAAACCACGATCATCTGACTTGTATGCTTCGATAAGCTCGATACTTTCATTCTCTGGCATTTCAAACAGCCGCAAATCATCTTGAGTAACCTCGTAAATTCCCGCTGGCATTACATTAATTTTTAGTCGATCAATCCAATCGAAAAATATCTTGTCATTTGCATGCGCTTTCTCTCTTGTTTCAGCATCAATATCGGTGGAGTCATCAACATCGATTCGCGCCATTGATAAGCCCGCAGCCCTCGCATAAATGTTGACGCATATCTGCACTTGATTGAATGCGCCACCATGGATCAAATCAATTGCACTAACCCCCAGCAAAGCCCCGGCTTTTTCAAGGTTTACGTAGCTGCGAGCAATATTTAAGTCCTTCATCTCCGCCCCCATAACACCCCAATAGAAAAACAGCGCCGCCGGGTCAGGGTGTCCCGGTTTTAACCATCGGGAATTAGCCGATAGCTTGGCTTGGCTTCAAAAATCATGCAGTCTTGAACGCAATTACATCTGCACCCCGTGCCAGCTTATCAAGGTAGTCCGCCCACGTCTGGATCATTTGAAACCGCTGCGCAAGGTACTTGGTTCGGTTGTAGCTGGTGCCGTTCGCATCCTTCACCGAGTGAGCCAGGTTCGCTTCGATCACCTGCCAGTCCATGTTCAGTTCGTCCACTAGCATGGTGCGGGCACTTGCGCGGAAGCCATGCGGCTTTTGCTCGTTGCCAAACCCCAAGGAATACAGGGCACTGCGTACTGTGTTGTCACTGATAGGCCTATCGTGGCTGCGCTCACCGGGGAATACATATTGCCCATGACCTGTCAATGGGTGCAGGTCGCGCAATAGCTGCACGGCTTGCGTAGGCAAGGGCACCACATGTGGTTGGCCCTTTGCCTTTTCCTCTTTAGTGCGCTTCATTTTTTGGCTGGGGATAGTCCATAGTGCCGCATCCAAGTCCAGTTCAACCCACTCCATCATGCGCATATTTCCGGGCCGCTGGTACAAATATGGGGTCAGGCGCAACGCCGTGCGGACAATTGCCCCCCCTTGGTAGGCGTGGATGGCCCGCATCAGTTCGCCCATACGCTTGGGGTCAAGGATGGCTGCAAAATTTTTGCCGCTGTACGGGGTCAACCGCGCCTTTAGCCCCTCGGTGATGTTGCGCTGCTGTACATCCGCAGTGGGTAGCCAATAGTCCCATACCTGCTTTGCCACGGTAAGGGTGCGATCTGCGGTTTCCAAGGCTCCACGAGCTTCTATTCGCTTCAGGGCTTCAAGCAACTCCAAGGCGTGAATGCTGGCAATGGGACGTTCCCCGATCCATGGGAAAAGATCTTTTTCTAGTTGGGCCTTCACCCGCTTTGCGTGGTGGTCGCTCCATTGCGGAACCTGCTTTGCGTACCACTCCAACGCAATTGCCTTGAAGGTGTCTCCGCTGATACGGGTGTTTTTGAGCTTTTCTAGCTTTCGGGCCTGTACAGGGTTTACGCCATCAGCTTTCTTCGCCTTTGCCGCAGAACGGGCCATCCGCGCTTCTTTGACGCCCATCTTTGGGTAACTGCCCAAGGCCATGCGCCCTTCTTTGCCGTCTTGGTAGGTTTTCCAAAACCACCGCTTCGACCCTGCAGGACTTACCTCCAAGTACAGCCCTTCGCCATCGGTCAGCCGAGCACGTTTCTTGTCCGGTGGACATGTTGCGTTACGGCATTGTGCGTCTGTCAACATCGGGCCTCTCCTATGAAACCGGGGAACAACTGCAAAAAACACCTATTTACCCCCGGTTCGTTCCCCGATATGTTCCCCGGTTTAGCACTGGCAGTCAATAGCCCCCCTTGGACATTACTGCGCTGCAAGGTCTTGATTTACCAATGAAAAGGCCGCCAGGTGGTGTTCCTTGGCGGCCATAAAACAGAGTGATGGTGGTGGCTGCGGACCTGGGTTCAATTCCGTGCAAGTGTAGGCCTGCTAAACCTTACCTGACGCATCCAAGTCCTGCGGATAGTTGCGGAAGTCTAGAACTGTTTGGGGCGCACCCTCATTTGTCCGTAGGATTCCGCATCCGTTCAAGTCACCATTTCGAGTCGTCATCTTCGAAAGTGGCGCCTCTACCGGTCGCAAAGTCTCCCATGCGGACGCTGCCGTCGGTACTCGTTGAACCTCCCATACTGGTAAACAAGCTCCCGTCGCTACCGACCACGGTGGACCCAGTTCTCGTGTAGGTGGTCCCGCTCGAGGAAATGCTGACGTCGTCGCTGACTTTGTTGATGGTCTCGCCCGTTGATGAGACCCAAGTGCGATCGCTGACCTTTGTCAGAACCTCACCTTGGTTCGATTCTGAAATTCCGAAAAGCCGCTTGAAGAACATAAAGCACCCCCTAGTCGCATTTTCTCAGATCAACCGGATTGCGCAACATATTGGTCGACGCACTCTTCGAAGCTCTCCGCGCGTGCCACAACCAGTCGAATTGGCTCCCAAACCAGGAATCGACTCGAATCCGTTTTCATACGGGAGAAATCAACTTTGTGTCGACCAAGGATCGCAAGTGGTCGTCCAGCAGTCTGGGAATGCGTCCTCCCGAGATGAGCACGCCAGCCTCCATGTTCTTCTCCATCGCATAGCCGGTGAGATTGGCGCTCGTGATGAAGCAGGAGGTCTTGTCGGCGACAGCGACTTTGGCGTGCACGCGGCCGTCCGCAAAATCACCGGTCTTGTCGCGCCAGGCGTAAAGTTGCGCGCCGGGCACCAAGTCTCGCATCTTGCCAATAACGTCGATGTTGATGCTGCCACCATGGTCTTGCGAGGACTCTAACAACATGGTGATGTTCACTCCTCGCTCATTGGCGGCGTTCAATGCCTTGACGATGGTCGACACGTCGTAGGCCACGAAGCTGGTGATGAACAACGACTGTTCAGAGGAATTAATGACCTGCAGCAGCGCCTGCTCTGTTCGGCGCGCCGATACGAAAGGCGTCGTCGGGCCAGTCCACACGAGTTCGCTGGATTGTTCCGAAGCGGCTTTGGTGTAGACGTGGCTGGCAGCGAGAAGCATTGATGCCAGTTCGTCAGAACCGACCTCGGTGTTTTGCCACGCGGCCGCAAGTTGCTCGACCACGGTGCTGGCCACCGGGGTTCCCACCACGCTCGGCAATGTCGACGCAGCTTTGCTGGCGTCTGTTCGACGGACGCGGGCAGCGATAGCCTGCACCTTTTCAGGCGAGACCAGAGAGACCAAGGCTGCAATGGCATCCAAGAGTTCATCCATGTCAGAAACCCTTGAAGAAAGCTGCGTCGGTGCGTTCGAGTGTTGGTACGAGCAGTGATCGATCCAGATAGCGGTTGCCCCGCTCACATGAAGTCTCAGCTACCAAACTGCACGCATGGCAAGCAGCTCCATGTAGGGATCGATCTTTCTCCGGATCATGTTCCGAACAGAGCGGATCAGAGGAGCAGACCTTCGAGCGATTCAACGCCTGCTCCAGTAAACGGCCAAGATTTTCAGGCTTACCGAGATCGACGAGACCTCCCAGCGTGCCGTCTGAATCGGCTGCTGCTGTGTAGATGAGGATACCTGCCTGCGGACTATCGCCCGATGTGTCGGCATAGATGCGCTCACGAATGCTCGCTGCGTTGTACCCACACTCCAATGCCAACTCCCGAATCAGTAGATGGGAGAGCGTATGCAGCAACGCATAGCGAATGCCGGGGTAGCCCTCGTTCGGGTCGAGATGGCGCGAATTGCGCCACCCCCTATGACCACCACGGAGCATCTGGTCGACTTTCTTGACTCCATCCAAAGCTTCCCACTTAATGAGTGCAGCCTCGTCGAACTGGATGAAGATCCCTTCACCATGAACTTGGTTGGCAGGCACCCAATCTGGTTTGCCGCGTGACAGACTGGCCATTTGCGGCCGCTCATCGGGATCGCCAGATTCTTCGGGTGCCTCGACCCGTGTAAAACCCAGCAGCGCATTCACTTCACGCAAACGCTCAAGGAGCAAGACTCGGCTGATATGACCTCCGAGACTTGGCGGAGTGCCCACCTTCTTGCTCATGAAGTGCGGGTAGTCCGTGGGCGGGTTCGCCTGGGTCAGCACTTCCCATTCTGGCCCCTTGATGTCGGCTTCACTCACGACTTCCTTCCCGCCGCCGGAACGATGCGTCTCAATGGCTAACCAGATCGCCTCCGCCGGATATTTATCGATCCCTGGCAGCAACCCGCCGATCTGAAGCGTCTGCACGACAACCGGAACGAGTGCCTCTGAAGTCACTCCTTGGAAAAACTGCCAACCATCCTGAATCAGTTGACTGAGCGGGTCGTTGGTCTGCGGAATCGCGAGCGCCGAGAGCGTGATGGGGAACCAGCTATTCGTGGCTCCCAGCAGAACTGCGCGCGCTTCCTCATCGCATTCGTGATCGAAGTGGTCTAGGTGGGGATGTCGCCCTCGGCAACCCGGCAGATTCTCTTTTCCTGCCTTGCCGAAGGCGTGCGCCATGCTTCGGGAGGCCCCACAGGCATCGCATTTCACCCACAGGTTTTCGGTTTGCAGCGATGCGCCGCTCTCGAAGAAGCGCAGCGTGCCCTTGCACGAGCTATTACCACCATGGACGAAGTAGTGCCAAGGGAAATCGTCAAGGTGACCGTTGCGGCAGGCAAGCAGAAAACGTGCGGGGACTGCATCTGCATCCTTTGCCTTCTGATCACCTTTTGAACCGGTGCAACCTTTGTGAACAAAGCGGGTTCTTTCAGCTCGATAGCGATCTGGTTTTATCTCAAACAACTGGTGGTCGTATGGCGACAGAAGGCCGCACTTCACGCAGCGCATCCAGCGAGGGAATGGCCGGACGGGAACACCGATATTGGCCTCAGCCGACCAGATGTCGACGAGTTCACTTTTCTGGAACGGGGGCATCCGCAGGTTCTCGACCTGCGACCCCAGAACCTTCCGAACGGCAGCAAGCAAACGTGCCTCTTGAATCGGCTGACAACGATCCTTTTCCCACGTATCGATGCCGAGGGTCACGACAGAAAGGCTGGGCAGGTCAATCAGCGCACCGGGGCCATATGTCCACAGCAACTGGCTTGGACGTACTTCGCCAACCGGAGTCTTGTTGTTGATGATCATGTTAAGTCCTCATCCTTCTTTGCGGGACGAGGCTTCCAGTCGTGATCGTCCGTGATATGGCTCGTGTTCATGATCAGGCGCACACCGGGCTCGACTTCTCGCATCGACATCGGCACAGTCCAGTTGTCCCAGGCTTGAAGCCCAGGCGACTTGATCAACGCCACGGTCTTGTCTTTGTCAGGGCCACGCTTCTCATACGCCAAAATCCGTCCGCCCTTGCTGACTTCTTTCGCCCATTCGTCGGCGCGCTCTTTCAGTTCAGTCTCAGCCAACTGCTTACGAGCATTGTCTTCGGCAACGTTGCCCGCACGAGTCGCCAACACCTTGATGGCATTGATGATCTCGGCTTGATTGGACATGCTTAGTTGGCCAGCACCTTCGTTCGGGCTGAACCCGTCGTTTTCCAAACGCATCAGACTCAGCAGCGAGCCTGTCAAACCACGATCCATTGCGCGTGGTGAGAACGGCGTTACTGATTGCGCCTCGACGTGTTTGTAAAACGTGGCGTGGTAATGCTCGAAGGTTTCGTAGTGCGACAGGTCGCGCGGTCTCGCCCAGGTCAGGACAGTGCAGACTAAGCCCGGGAAGGAGCGTCCGACACGGCTGGTCGCCTGAATGTATTCCGCGGTTCCCTTGGGTTGCCCGTTCACGGCCATCAGACCGAGTCGGTTCACGTCGACCCCCACGGACAGCATGTTGGTCGCCAAGACCACATCAATGGCGCGCGTGTCACCCTCTTGCCAGCGTGTCACGTACTTACCGGTTGCTGCATCAAACTCGGACTTGAACTTGACCTCCAGGTTATCGAGGTACTTGGGAATGTCCTGGCTTGATACCCGAGACGTCAGCTCGCGGATATTGCTGATGCTGCGTTGTGCCAGTGCGGGCCGCTCCACCATGCTCATCTGCACGCGATAAGAACGCGTCTGCACGTCATCCTCTGCCAGCCGCTTCATGCCGCCCAACTCACGCAGGGAGTTGAAGTAGCCGACCATAGTCATGTACGGATCTGCAGGCTCGCCAAAGCGATCGAACAGTTCTTGCGCTGCCGTCAGGAATGCGGTGTAGACGCGGATCAACATCGCGGGGCGCGAACTTCCGGGTGAGCACACGCCGAGGTAACGCCGGCCTGGCTTGTCTTCGATTGAGCGTTGCACCGAGAAGAAGTTGTCTTCCACATCCAGACCATGCGGTGGAAACACCGAAACGCGACGCATGAAGACGTTGTTTACCTGCTCTTTTGCTTTGCGTACCGTTGCCGTCGAGGCGATGATCTTCGGCTTGACCGTCTTGCCATCAAGCGTCCAACCGCACAATTCATCCACGGCGGTTTCATACAGACCCACCATGGTGCCCAGTGGCCCGCTGATCAGATGGAACTCATCTTGAATGATCAGGTCAGGCGGGCGGATCGGATTGATACTCTTAACTCGGGCAGCAGGTAAATTGCCACTTGCGCGATGCCCAGTGTTGCAATCTGTCCCCTTCCAAAGCAAACCGTGTCGTTCGCACTCCTGACCTACGCGACCAAACAGCGTGCGAACCTGGCCCCGCCACGCCATCATTGCGAACTTATCCACGGTGGCAATCATCATCGTTGGTGGACGATGGTAAATCTCTTCGTCAACAGTCAATACGGGGATGCCATCGCCCTTGGAGAAGTCGCATCGCTTAATTGGGTCACCACAAAAGACCTTTGTTCGACCCAGGTTCTTGTCGACCTTTACATCACGGCCAGGTTTGATTTCTGAACCACACCAAGGACAACTCGTCAATTGAGCTGGTGAAGTAGTTCCAGCTGAATTCCGACCAGGGTTCCGAATAGCTTCAATAGCCTCATGGCTTTCATCTGTAGTACCTGGCGTGACCTTGTTGCCAACCCAGAGGCCGATGGTGAAAGGTTCGGTGCCGAGGGATTTGTCGCCCTTGTCCAGCGCCTCGCGCCGCAACACCTCCATCGCGCAGATCAGTGCCGTGGCTCGCTGGAACTGTTGCAGTGTCAACAGGCGAAGCGTGTAGCGCATGATGACGGCCAAACCGCGCGAGCTGTCGAACCCGCCGAGATTGCCCTGCATGCGCCGGATGGCCATGGTGAACGCCGCCACGCCCAAATAGGCTTCTGTTTTGCCGCCGCCGGTGGGGAACCACAACAGATCGGCATAAGCCTCGACGGGCTGGACGCGATCCGGATGGCTTGGGTCCGCCAGTGATGGGATCGAGAGCAACAGAAACGCCAACTGGAACGGACGCCAGCTGCGGTTTTTCAGCACATCGAACTTGTCGAGGGTAACATCCTCGCCCCGACGCATGGCCAGCGCGTATTGACTGCGCACGCGTTGCGTGGCCATCGCACGGTTGGCGAACCGGAAAGCCGCCAGCGCATTTTCATTGCTCTTCAGCGTGTCGATACCCTGCTGTAGGCGTGTGTGGATCTCTTGGCAACGATCCATCGCCTGTTGCGACTGCGTGTCGTAACCGGTGACTTCGGCACCGACACGGGCGCGCTGTTCATTGATCCACGCGGCGTAGTCCTTGGTCAGCATGCTCAAGGCATCAACGAGCGGATCTATCTCCAAGGTCGCAAGTCGCTGCATGTCGAGCAGGCCACTGCTGACCATCTCGCGCATCGCCGGGCGATCGGATGGATCAAGGCCCGGCGTCTCCGTCACTTGAACCTCGTACTGAGGCATCACCGTGGTGCGCACCTCGGTGGCCAGCGTCACGTCGTCTGCGGTTTCGGCATGGACGGCAACGCCATGGCCCACGGCGAATTCGACGCGGTTGCGATAGATCATCTCCAGTGCTTCACGCTCTGGGTCCATACCGTCTGCGTCCAGCACCGGCCTGCGCCGGAAGATGGCGCGCTTGGCGGCGTCCATCTCTGAACGAACGATCAGCTCGGGCTGGAACACCCACGCCGTATCGCGGTTGGTGTCCGGCTCTTCCTGCGCATTCACCAGGAACAGCGTGACCAGCCGATCGCCGTTGGCATTCTTGGCGCGAATGGAGCCCTGCACGCGAACTTCGGGAAACTCGCTGTCGGGTGCCTGATGTGGAATCACGCCTTCGATCAGCGGAAGTACGATCTTGCCGCCACAAGGAATGCGTTGCCACACCTTGGCCTTCTGCCCGTTGGACTTTAGCAGTTCATGCTCATCATTCGGTAGACGCTCGTACCGGCCCCAGCGCGCTTCGATCTCAACCCGGTCGGCGTCGCCATCCACGCAGAATGTCATACCGAGGCTGCTGGGCACCAATGACTGATTACTGGCGGCGTCGATCTCGTCAGCCGAATCAGAATCCGGCTCCACACGCCCGGTGGCTGTTCCAAACTCCGCCCCGGGCTCGTGTCGTCCCGGAGCCTTGGCCTCCGTGGGCTCTTCTGCGTCCTCATTGGCCAGTGGCCCGTCCAACCCCTCTATGCCGCCCTGTGCAGCCTCACGCGGGGCCAGTTTGCCAACCAGGTAGCGGTCGCGCACACCCATGTCGACGATGCGTTCGCGAGGGCCACCTGCTGGGCCGAGCAGGTCGTCTATCACGGCCAGTTGCAGCAGCTCTCGGATATAGGCCTGATCCTCAATGGTCGGTACGTCGGCGATGGTCTTGTGCAATGCCGTGGGGAGCGACTCCAGGAAGTCCATCCATTGAATACGGCCAACGCTACCGGAAGATGGCGGGGTAAGAGTCGTGAGACCAATCGAAACCGGCGTATCGACCAGTAGCATGCGGTCGCAGTAGATCGTGGTGGTTTCCAGATCGGAACGAATTCGCAGCGCCCGCCCGACCCGGGTGATGTGGCCAGCGATGTTCAGGATCAACAACCAATCGTCATCGGCGATGGATTGATACAGCGAACGCTCGCCGTTCAGTCGTAGCGTGTAGGGTGCCAGCGTGAGATCGGCAGCAAGGCCATGATCAATGGCGATCCATGCGTTCGGCGCTTTGCTAGCTTTGTTGCTGTCTGTCATATGTGCTCCCCATCAATCATCAAATGCGCCAATCACTGCTTCTCTTTCGACAAAGCCTTTGACTACTTCATTTTCAAGTTGAATCAATAGTTTTGCCTTGTCATCTTGGTCATGGGTTTTGATGAGCTTTTCGGCAAGTGCTGCAATTCGCTCTTTCTGGCTTAGGTCGAATGAAGAGGGTATCGGTAGCTGTTCCAGAAAATTCTTCTTTACCTGAGAAAAGACCTTCCCAGATTGCATGGTCATGCCCCGATAGATCTCAGTCATCTTGGGGTGGTTCAGAATAGCGCAGAGGAAATATGCGGATACCCCGGCCTTGGGGATGATGCAAAGAAGGCACTTTTGAAGAAAGAAACGGTCGGTATCCACGGTGGCGATGATCTGATCGCCTGTTTGTCTGACAAGAATCTTGGGAGATATGACATAAGCCTTCTCGTTGACTTTGAGGCGACTTTTTGAATCAATTGCGATGTGTTCTTGCTGGATGTCCCGCCAGTTATTTCGGAGCCATATTCCGTCAAACTCCAACCAAAATTTTCCGATATTCCTACCCCGCAGGACTTTGTAATCGGAGGGATTTTCCGCAGCCTGCTCTGAATAGAAGACAGCACCTCCTAGCGCCGCCCTCGAATAATCAATGCCACTATCAAATACATCGGCCAGCTCGATAAGGGGCATGGACGGGCCGCTGTTGATATGCTTCACATCTGCACCGTGGCTTAGGACGGAGTTTTTTCGTCCTCTTATTTCCTGGATTGTCTTGACGGTCCAGTCGCTATGCTGCCGTGTTGTTTCGGTCTTGCAGTACCCTTGAAACGTACCAAGGACTACAGGATGCACTTCCGAGGCAGCGCGCTTAGTGATAACTCCGAAGCAGCAGGACTGCGTTACGCCGGTGAACATCCCGTCTCCACAATCAATGAACATGATTGGTGATCGACTCAGTAGAAGCGCTCTGCTATCTCTACAGCCAATATGTTCGAGCAGGCTGGACGGAACAAGAAACGAGTACGTCTTCGCTGCACTGGCTGTGATCTGATCCATTCGTTCAATGAAGAACTTGAATGAATTGATCAGCTTGTAGGAGGAGTTTGGATAGCTCTTCTTCAGATGCTGGATGTCTGCTTCTGATAGCGAGGCACCCCACGGAGGATTTCCAAGAGTCGCATCAAAACCCGGTGCAGAGGAATAAAAGACTTCTGGAAATTCGAGTGGCCAGTGAAATGGCTGTCGTGTCGGTCTTCCGTCGGGAAGGTCGGCAGAAAGTGTGATAGCCACTTTTCGGCGCATAGACGAGAGTGATTCCTGATCACCACCGGCCACCTGCTCTGCATGGGCGCTCAACGAAGCAAGTGCGTTTTCGAGATTCGCACCACTGCTTCCCGCTTCGAATACTTCCCCAATGAATGCGTCGGCGATGCATTCTGGCACTTTGAGCATGCTGCGGGCGGCGGCGTCGAGATGCGCCATGGTTTCCACGTCGCGGATGTCGCGGATGGATATGGTGCGAAGACGTAAGCGCAGTTCAATAGCCTCAAGCACTGCCTTTTTAATGTTTTGGCCAAATAGACGTAGCTGGCCCTGGCGGGCTGGCGTCATTGAAAGATCGGTGAGTTGATCCAACCGGTGAATGCCGAGCAGGCTGTCGCCGCAGCGCAGGTTGTGGTCGAGAAAGCCAAACGGACGGCCTTTGGCTAACGTCACCAACCAGATTGAGAGTTTGGCGAGTTCGACTGCCAGTGGGTTTAGATCGACGCCGTACAGACAACGCTCGGCGATGAGACGGCGCGCGATAACCGTGCGGGCTTCGCCGTCGCGAGGTAGAGGTTCCTTGGCAGCTGCTGCTTCCAGAACCTCACCATCGACGCTTACGGTTTTGCCCGTTGCCTCGACCAGTGACCATGACTCGACGAGGCGATCAGACAACCAACGGCAGGCTTGCACCAGGAAGGCCCCAGAGCCCATGGCTGGGTCGCAGATCTTCAGGTCGAGCAGTTCGGCGGGAGATTTCAGTGCCCAATGTTCTCGCGGCGCTCCTTCTGTCGGGCCAACATACGCCACTGGCGTGAGGGTCTCAGCGACTATCGCTTCGGTCAGCGACTTTGGTGTGTAGTGGGTGCCGGTCTCGCGCCGGTCGGAGCCAGTGGTGACGATGAAGGCACCAGCGGGATATACCAGCGGATAGCCCCATGGGTCGGTGCGCAGCAGATGGGCATAGGGTTTGACGCGATCACGGAGCTTGGTGTCGCCTTGGCAAGCCGTCAACAGGCGGTCGGCCAACGTGTCGTCGACGGGCTTGGCCAGATCGTTGCGCACCCGACTGGCGGAACTACCGGAGCGTTCTTGCAGCAACTCAGCCAGTCGAGCCGCCCCTTCCAAGCGTGCCGAATCCAGCTTGGCCAATTTGACCCATGGCGTCTTGGCGCTCTTGGTGGCATCCAGTTCCAGCGTCACTTCATCGGTGCGCTTGACGGTGCGTTCGAGCAGGCCCTCGTAGACGTAGCCGATTTGCTCGACGTCCAGTGCGCGATAAGAAAGTGTGCGGCCTTGGAATTGCTGGATGGCCTCCAGCAACAACAGAACGGTGCGGTTGTCGATGGGCAGTGGCTTGGCTGCATCGCTGCGCCAGTTCGAACCTTTGGCCCGGCCCTCAAGGAAGGGGAAGCGGTCGGGATCAAACAGCGAGCCGCCCAAGGCTGGCAGGCGCAGGTTTTCATGCTCGATGCCGCCGAACACGGCGCGGAAGATAGCAAGCAAACGCGACCAAGCGTCCCAGCGACGCTCCAGAATTTCCTCGGACTCTTTGCGCAGCTGCATGCGCAAGGTGGAAAGTGCGTAGTTGGCCTCGTAGCGTTCGTCGCCCATCAGGAGCAGGCCGCGCTCTTCGGCTGAGAGCAGGAACACCAAGCGCATCATCACCGTCAGCGCTGCCTCATACAGCTCGGGTTCCTTGACGTCGTGCAGGAGTTCTCGATTTCGATCCTGGTCTGCTTTGTCGAGGGTCTGAATCAATACCTCGACGGCGCGGCGAACTTGCTCGCCGAGAGCGTCGGTGACTTCATCCTGAAATTTTAGTGAGCGATCTAACAGCGCAGGCAGTTGTTCGGATTCGTCCACGAAGAAGCGCCGAATGCCGAGCAGATGCACGAAGGCCTGCAGGGTGATGGGCTCCTGGCTCCAGATGCGGGCATACCAACTGGCAAAGGTAGTGACCGCGCCGACCGGGGCATCCACCATCATCCAGCGTTCGCCATTGGTCACAAGCCCAAGCCGACAACCGAGTGAGCGACACAATTGCACCATGCGATCGGCGGGTGTGGCGGCCCAGCCGTCTTGCTTCAGGTTTGCATCAAGATCGACATCCTGCGCATAGACCTGGATCAGTAGCAGAGGTTTGTTGACGCGTTGCTCATCGACCACGGCAAGAGCAGGCGACAGCGTCACTCCGTGTTCAGGCAAGCTGGCTTGAAGGTTAACTGCGCACCAATCGGCACGCTTGAGAACGTCGCCCTTGCCGTCTACATCAAATTCAAGGCCGCGCGACAGCACTTCGTCGATCCATGCCGCGTGCAGCTCAGCGAACTGAGTATCTTCCAGTTCCAGTGCTTCGCGCCATTCCTCGTAGGCTTGACGCAGGCGTTTACGCTTGGTGGTATCCAGTTCTTCCAGCCCCTGCGGAAAGGCTTCCTTAAGAACGGGAACTGCAAGGAACGGGCCAGAGATCTCGATGAGCGACAGCCAATCATCATGCACGCTGGGAGCACTCATGCGGCACCTCCCTTAACGGCAGATGCAGGCACCAGAAAGATCACGGCGACCGGGAAGGTGCGGTCGTTGAGTTTTGCGTAACGGGTTTCGATGGCTTCAGCCTCCTGCTGGCGCTCGGCTGGAATGCGGGCAAGACGCGCTTCCAGTGCGGCGGTGTCGCGTCTGAGCTGCGTACGTTCGTCTTCGGTGAACAGGGAAAGCTGCGCCGGTTGCTGGTCTTTTTTCAGTTCAAGCTGAATGGCCTTCTCAAGCTCATCAAGCACAGAACCAATGTCGGCGACTTCCTGCAGCTTGCGGGATTGCAGGGTGTTGGTCAGGAACTTGAGCCGGTCTTTTGAACGGGCCTCTATCGCTTGCAAGATGGCGCTCTGCGCACGGTCAAAGCGAACGCGGATGGCATCAAACAAAGAGTCTGTGGCGGTCAGAGGCTCGGCTTGATCCAGCCATTGCTGGACTTTGGTGACGCCTTCTTCGCGACGGAATGCTTTGTCGCCCAGATAACCACCGGCTACCGTCAGTTCTTCGTGAAGGCGATGATGGTTGCCGCCAGTGACGACCAGCCGCGAGATGACGACCACGGCAGGCCCGTCGATCAGGGCGTCCGGCACCGAACGCACTGTGACGCGATGCAACTTCTTCACATCGTCTTGCGCCCAGACCTCGGCGCGCAGCAAGCGCAGGCACATCTGCACCAGTCGATGGTTCAGGTGAACCAGCACCACGTCGTCGCGCCCGGTGGCGACGGCGTGATCGAAAGTGATAGGCCGGATTTGCAGTGTGTGGGGATGGCGTAGACCCTCAAGGCAGCGCGCCCACGAGCCCGACAGCGCGGGCATCTTGAATACGGTTCCTGCCGGAGCATCAGCCAAGCCAAAGGGCTCAAGCGGTGGACGGCCTGCCAACACAAGACCAGTCTTGACTGCCGTCAAGATGTGCTCTGGCGTGAGGTGGAAATCCTGCTGCGTAGTCAGGAGCCGTTCGTGCAGCTTGGCGACGCGGTCTTTCAGTTCGCGCTCGGCGCGCACGAAGCGTCTGGCCTTGGCGATTTTGGCTTCAGCAAGGCGGGTGTCGAGGTCTTTGAGCGAACCTTCGATCAGCCCCGACATCTGCGGCGCGATGACCGGGTTGACGCTGCCCATGTCCGCCCGCATGGATTCGAGCTTGCGCAGTGCCCGGATGATATCGTCGCCGTGACCGCCAATGGGTGCTTTGCCTGGTTCTCCGCCATCGACAGGGTGCCAGATCAAGACCTCTTTCTGGCGCTGACCGTGCCGATCGATACGGCCGTTGCGCTGCTCCATCACATTGGGGTTGTATGGAATTTCCAGATGGATGAGGCAGTTACAGTGGTTCTGCAAGTCGATGCCTTCGGACGCGGCATCAGTGGCCAGCAGGATGCGCACCGCTGAATCCTTCGGCGAAGTCTGGAACGCCGCTTTGACCTTCTCACGTTCATCCTGAGGCATGCCGCCATGCAGGATGGCCAGTCGGTCACCACCGAAACCGTGGCTGGCGAGGATCTCGTGCATCCACTGGTGGGTAGTGCGGTATTCTGTGAACAGGATTACCCGACGCTCATTCCACTGACCGTCCGTTTTGAGATTTGTCGTCAGCCAATCGAGGATCGCTTTGGCTTTGGCATCGACCTGGTTCTTGGCCGTCTGCGCCCACGACCGCAGCTCATTCAGCATTTGCTGCTGCTCTATCGTCAGCGATTGCGCGCACCGTGACGCCTCTTCAACGGCCTCGGACTGCGCGTTTTCGACGTCAAGGTCGTTAGCGTAGTCTTCTTCCACTCTCAGAATGGCTTTGCGCAAAATGCGGTCAGCCATCGCATCCTTCTCCTTACGTTGGCTGCCATTAGCCAGACTGGCAATGTGCTTTTCAAGGGTGGAAGCGAAAGCGGCGGGAGAAGAAAAGAGACGCTTCTTGAGCAACTGGTTGACGAACGACGTACCGAAAGCATTGCCGACCTTTTCGGCATCCAGCTCGCGGCTCGCGCAGTAGTCGTTCAGCTTCTGGTGGATGGCCCGCTCTTGTGGCGAGTAAGAGGCCGGCAAAGCTTGCAGTTTGCGCTGAGCATAAAGCGGCTTACCCTCCGCATCGACCAGGTCGCTTTTGAGGCGGCGGATCATCACCTGACTCAACTGCTTTTCATCGGGCAGGATGTTCCGGGCGAAACGCTGGTCATCCAGCAACTCCAGAAGCGATGTGAAGGATTCGGTATAGCCGTTGTGAGGAGTTGCTGTGAGGAAAAGGCGATGCTGAAAGTGCGGGCTGATAGAGCGAATAAATCGTGTGCGCTGGCTCTCCAACGCGTAGTTCGCTCCGGCAGCGGGGGCGATGTTGTGCGCTTCGTCGACCACGAGCATATCGAATTTGCGTGGATAGCTGGTGTATGCGGGCAGGACGTCGCGCATGGCGCGCAATCCCTCACCGCTTTTCACCCAGTCCATGGACGCAATCAGTCGCGGGTGGGAAGTCCAGGGATTGGCATGGATACCGCGATCTCGACGTAACTGCTTGATGTAGTCCGTGTCGACAATCCGAAAATCAAGGCCAAACTTTTCAAGCATCTCCACGCGCCACTTCTCTTGCAGCGATGCGGGGCAGATGATCAGGACGGTGCGAGCGCGGTGGCGTAGCAGCATCTCCTGAATGACGAGGCCGGCCTCAATGGTCTTACCCAAGCCGACGTCGTCGGCGATGAGTAGATTGACCCGCGCCATATCGATTGCACGCACCAGCGGGTCGAGCTGGAAGTCCTCAATGCTGACGCCGCTGCGGAACGGTGCTTGTAGAAAGCCTCGATCTGCATTGGTAGCAGCTCCCCAGCGAACCGCATCGAGAAAAGCGTCAAGGGTATCGGAATCATCTTGGCCAGTAATCGACGGAAGTCCTGCACGCTCAATGATTTGTGCTCCAGGCTCAATCTCCCAGATAACCTCTAGCTGTTCACCTAGACCATCCTCGTCGATGGATGAAAGGGTCACTGCATTCTGTTGCGCAGAGGTTGACGTGAGCTGGGATGAAGCGACTTCGGCAACGACCCACTGGCGTCGCCTGACCTCGACCAACTGCCCAGGCTCAGGGCGGGCGCGGTAGGCCTGGCGATTCTGTGCGTTCGAAATTTCCATGCGGTCTACCGTTTTCCTGTTCTGTGGGTTTATGCGCCCCAGCAAACAGCCGGGGCGGCATTTATCGGGTCATGGTTGTAGGGCAATCGCAGCAAGATGGGAGTTGATGCTTCGTGCGATCGCGCGACCAAGGTCCACAGGAACGGCATTGCCGATGAGACGCCCAAGTACCTTGAAGCTCACTTCACCATCATCGGGAATGAACGCGTAGTCACGCGGGAAGCTCTGAATGATTGCCGCTTCCCTCAAGGTGATCGCGCGATCTTGTTCAGGATGCCCAAACCTGCCGTTCCCGAACCCATAGCACTGCGTCGTCATGGTGGGGGCAGGCTTGTCCCACTCCATGCGTCCATAGACGCCGGGGTAGGTCCTGCCACTCTCGGCACGATGGCAGTCGGCGACGAGGTGCTCGGGCCAGTCACGCCAGGTGCCACCCGGCTTCGACACCTTGATACGTTTAAGATTTTTCTCTGACAAAGTAGAGGAAACGTGCAGCTTGTCTCTTGGTGCTGACTCACCTGCGTTTAAGGCGCGCAATCTTCCGATCGCTTGTCTCACGGTTTTGGGTTTATCGATCGTTGGCTTGATCATCTTGATCTCACCTAGCCTTGATGCCAGCAACACCATGCGACGGCGAGTCTGAGGCACGCCGTACTGAGAACTGTCAACAACATCAAACCAAACGTTGTACCCAAGTCGCCTGAGCGTATCGACGAAGTCGTGAAACACCTCATGCTTGGCAACCGTTGGAACGTTCTCCATCGTTATGACATCTGGGCGGGTGCCTTTTGCAAGTCGAGCGAACTCGTACAACAGTCCCCATTTCCCATCTTTGCCATCCAACTCGTATCGCTGTGCATAGGTGGAGAAGGGCTGGCACGGGGCGCAGCCTGCAAGGATCTTCAGTTCAGCGTCGCCAAACAGCGCATCCAACTCGGCGGTAGTGACCTTGCTGATGTCTCGCTCTACAAACTTAGCGCTGTTGTTGGCCTCATATGGAAAGCGACAGGCTGGATCCATATCTATACCAGCAGCGACCGGCACACCTTCAAGCACGAAGCCATGCGTCAGCCCGCCAGCTCCACAGAACAAATCCACACAAGATATTTTTGTCATTTCAGCATTCCTCTTTTCTGTTTTGACCACCGGATGAAGCGGTCAAAACCAGCCGATAGCAAGTCAATCATTCTTGCCCCGACTTTCTATGTCAGCAGCACCTCCAGATCGCACCCACTCGTCGACCTCTTCAGACTTGAACTTCCAAAGCCGACCAATTCGGTGAGAAGGCATGTTCCGCTTACCAATCCATGCATAAACGGTGTCTTTGCTCACGCCGAGGTACTCGGCGATCTCTTCGACCGACAACCAGCGATCTGACATAGCAAGCGTTTCCATCAAGAAGTTTGAGTGGTGGGCAACCTCTGCATGATTACACAAATTGTCCGATTCGTAAATCCGATTTGACACGATTAGGCCTGATTTGACTTGATTAGGCTAGGTTTACACTACCTCCTTTCATGGGAAGGATTTAGAGCAGCCTGGGAGTGGTCAAGACACCCATGCTCATGCTCTATCACCCAGCCAATCCTTGGATCTTTGCCGCCCCATTTCGCCTCAAGGAGCTACCAAACAACAGGGGCCTCATGGTGCCCAGATTGATCTGCGGAAACTTGACTGTGTGGCCTGCCAAGGCTGAGGCCCACTCCCATAGCTGCCCTATGAAGAGCTGCAAGACGAATCCTGCACCACACGTCCAACAAATGGCCCCACCCAGAGGCTGAGTTCATTAGTCGATTACTTTAGTTAACCGAGTGGTGCTTACGTCGATCAGATTGCATTCGCATTTAACGCCTCTTGCCACTGCCAATGGCTCCGCCCGAAAAGGTAGCGGAATGATGCTGGTCGCGAACATCTCGAACTCGCTCGGTAGCCGAAACCATGTTGACCGAACGCGTGACCCGTCTCAGATCCACGGTCGAAGGATCAGAATTGATTTTCTGCTCTAAGGCCTTTTTGAAGTCCGCTGAGCTAACGTCAGGATGGGACTTCTTGGCATGAGCCATCAGTCGGTTCAGCCGCGTTTGGGCGTTGCACAAGGGGCAACGAACGTCGACTTCGTAGTCACGCATCTGGCGACTCTTTTTTCTTCCGAAGCATCGCAGCCAACCCCAGGCCAATCCCGAACTCAATCGCACTGACGAGGGCGTATGAGATCCCGAAGGATGCCCCAATCAAGGCTGCAACACCCAGCCCGATCAAACTGGCAGTACGGTCTCCTTTAGAAAACCACCCCGTGGCGGCACCCGCAGCGGCGTACAGAATGACATATTTCATGCTGATGTACATGCGCAACTCCTTGAAGCAAGAAGGCGAGGCTACTTTTCCCAGCCCTCAGGAGGTAGGACCATTAAAAACACAGCGATAAGGGGAAGAGCTTCGTACTTGTCAGCCCACTCGATATGCTCCCGGAATCGAATGATTTTCGCCAACTTGGGAACACCTAGTGCCCCCAAAACCATCGGCAGCGGTGGCTTACTCCCATCGGGAGCATCTGGCAGCATTTCGTAAAGAGTCATCCACTCTGTTGGAGCCGGGTAGTCACCTGGCAGATTTTTCAGGTACTCATTCAGCTCATCGTTCGTCATCATGATTGAGCTTCCTCAGCGATAGAAAATCTGCGAGCGCAGATCCTTCTGCAAAATCTTGTGGAAAGCACGCCAACGTCGGTTGTCATTTGGGCCACAAACCGATCCTACGTGCTGGATAGCCAGCCGCCGCTCCACCTTGACTACTCTCCCTTTTGCGGAATAGGTCGAAGAGTAGGTCACCGCTTCGTCTTTGTAGCTAGTGCCCTTGGGTATCCCATCAATTACGACATTGTCAGGAAACTCAATGGAGTAGCGCTCATGATGGGTCTGCGATTTGCAGGTGTATGAGAAATCCTTCTCAAGAGGATCGTCGGCACCAGCCCAAGCAATCCCTCCCGGCCCCATTCCAACAGGGACCATCATGCCCCCACGTCCTGGGATGTTAG
Source organism: Oxalobacteraceae bacterium (assembly GCA_027485535.1). GTDB lineage: Bacteria > Pseudomonadota > Gammaproteobacteria > Burkholderiales > Burkholderiaceae_D > Pernthalerella. The sequence continues at coordinate 23,928 of JAIXQV010000160.1, forward strand.
TGACTGGGTTGAGGTAGAACCTGGCTCGAATCCAATGTGACTGGTCAATGCGCTCGGGCTCAGGGAAGTCCATCGTTCCTCCGCCGGTCTCATTGAATCGTTGCAACAGCTCTTTGACCACTTGCTGCTCCGAGCGACTCTTTTCATAGAAGCGGATGCGCCGCGATTCGATCTCAGGGACGCCTTGATAGTTCACCGATGATGTACCGTGAACAACCCCGTCACGATCAATCTTCATCTTTAGATCAACCTGACCGACGTTTTCTGAAGCGAGCATTCGAGGAGTTCGCCCAATCTTGCCAAGGGCAGTCAAGACTGTTGGCTTGTCCATGTCCTCAAAAATCAGAAGACCAAAAGGGGAAAATTGATCCGTGGAGTCGAGATAGAGATCAAGGCTGGGAACATACGTGATCACATGGTTGAGTGGCTGAATGAATCGCTCCGGGTTTCGTGGAGGCCAGTTGGTTTAAGTTGAGACCTCGGTCTCGTTCTTCCCGGCAAGTTGCCGGTAGTAGTTTGCCTCAGCTTCAGCCGGTGGAATATACCCAATCGAGCTCAGCAGTCGGTGGTTGTTGAACCAGGCCACCCACTCCAGGGTCGCCAGTTCCAGTGCCTCCTTGGTTTTCCAAGGCGCACGGCGGTGGATCAATTCGGCCTTGTACAGCCCATTGATCGTCTCGGCCAGGGCGTTGTCGTAGCTGTCGCCACGGCTGCCCACCGAGGGTTCTATGCCCGCCTGTGCAAGGCGTTCGGTATAGAGAATGGACACATATTGAGAGCCCCTGTCGCTGTGGTGAATCAAGGCGTCTGCGCGTTCAGGCCTCCGGTCAAACAAGGCTTGCTCCAATGCATCCAGAACAAAGTCTGTGCGCATTGAGCTGCTGACGCGCCAGCCCACGATGCGCCGGGCAAACACATCGATCACGAAGGCCACGTATTGCCAACCCTGCCAGGTGCTGACGTAAGTGAAGTCTGACACCCACAGCTGGTTGGGCCGATCTGCCTTGAACTGGCGGTTGACCCTATCGAGTGGGCAAGGTGCTGCTTTGTCCGGGACCGTGGTGCGGATGACCTTACCCCGACGCACGCCTTGCAAGCCCAGACGCTTCATCAACCGCTCGACCGTGCAGCGGGCCACCTTGGTGCCCTCTCGATTCATCTGGTGCCAGACTTTGTCTGCACCGTAGACCTGCATGTTGGCCTGCCAGACAGCTTGGATCTCAATGGCCAGTTCATCGTCGCGTTTGGCACGGGCGCAACGCAGTTCAGGCTTGCGGTTGCGGGCCGCGTGGCACCTGTAACCCGATGGGGCAATTTGCAGCACTTTGCAAATCGGCTCGACCCCATAGGCCTGGCGGTTTTGATCAACAAAGTCCCTCAGGACTTGAGTCGGCGGTCGAGCTCCGCCTGGGCAAAAAAAGCGCTCGCCAGCTTAAGGATTTCGTTGGCTTTGCGCAGTTCTTTGTTCTCCCGCTCCAGTTCTTTGATGCGGGCACGCTCGTCAGAACTGATGCCATCACGTGTGCCTTCGTCAACCTCGTGCTGACGCACCCAGTCGTTGAGGGTTTGCGGCGCACACCCGATCTTGGGGGCAATGGACTCAATGGTGGCCCACAGGGAGGGGTACTCGCTACGGTGTTCGAGCACCATGCGGACAGCGCGTTCACGCACCTCAGGGGAAAAACGGTTTGATTTCTTGCTCATGGCTCCATCTTCTCAAAGTGTGGAGCCTCCTTGAAACCCGGGGCGATTCAGAATCACCCCAACCTTCGCCAGCTTGTAGGCCGCACCCAAGTTGATCAAAGCAGGACTACTCGGAATTCCGACGGCATCAAGCAACGCCTCCAACAACACAACGTGGTCTTTGCAGTCGCCATACTGATTTTTGAGGACCTCGTAGGCGTCATGCGGAACCAGTCGTCCATCCCCAAGGGACACGGAGACGTATCGAATGTTTGTCGCAACCCACTCGTACAGTTTTTTTACTTTGTCGCGCTCGCTAGTCAGACCAGTCGTCAATTTCAAGGCGAGGCTCCGAATATCCTCTGTCACCTTTGCCTTGGGTTTGGCGGGGTAATCCCCCCGTTTTGCACTGAAGCGAGAAGTAGAACGGTTATGCAGCCATGGCCAGTCGCTGCTTGGGGGTGATGCCGCCCAAGGCCATATTCGGGCGGTCGTGATTGTATTTCCA
>JAIXQV010000037.1 GCA_027485535.1 Oxalobacteraceae bacterium
GATTACAGGGCCAGACAGCTATCCGCGAGTCATTCGAAATGATTTTCGAACGTGGTCCGGTTCATATCCGGCCGTACCATCTCCATGTAGCACACAGCGTTGGCTGCGCAGTCCACAGCCTGATCGAAGAAATCAAAGCGCCCGACGATCCCAATTGGCAAGAGGCGCATATCGTGGCAACAAACGTCTATATCAAGACGCCACAGGGTTGGCGCATGGTGTCACACCACGGCTCGCTGGCGCCGGGGCGCCCACCCGAGGCACCGGCCGCAACCACCCAAGGTGTGCTGCACTAGCACCACGGATGAGCAACTACCGCCCACCCGCTTGGTTACCCGGCGGCCACTTGCAAACCATCTGGCCCGCAAAAATGCTCTCCCATCCAGATCTCACCTTAAAACGTGAGCGCTGGAATACTCCGGATAATGACTTCATTGATGTTGATTTCGTTGAAGGCTTACCGGGCAAACCGTTCTTGGTCCTGTTTCATGGCTTGGAAGGATCCTCTGATAGCCACTACGCGCGCGCATTGCTGTCGACGATCGAGGCAATGGGCTGGTCCGGTGCCGTACCGCATTTTCGTGGTTGCTCTGGCGAACTGAACCAAGCGCCTCGCTTCTATCACTCTGGTGATGCCGAGGAAATTGACTGGATTCTGCGCCGGCTGCAACAACACCCGCTGGCGCGCAATGCCTCAAACTTTTTCGCAGTCGGTGTCTCCCTCGGTGGCAATGCACTGTTGCGGTGGCTGGGTACGCGCGAGGAAGATGCCTGTTTTGTTGAAGCGGCGGCCGCAATTTCTACACCACTTGATTTAAGCGCGGGTGGTAAAGCGCTATCAAGCGGCATTAACATGATCTACACACGCAACTTCCTGCAAACGCTCAAACCAAAATGCCTAGAAAAGTTAACGCAGTACCCCAAGCTGTTTGATCGTGATCGTATGCTGGCAGCCCGCAATCTGTATGAGTTCGACAACGTAGTGACCGCGCCGCTACATGGCTTCCGCGACACCGACGATTACTGGCATCGAGCAAGCAGCAAACATGTGCTCTCCAACATCACGGTACCGACGCTGGTGCTCAACGCCCGTAATGATCCGTTTTTGCCAGCGCGCTACTTACCACGCCAAGCCGCCGATGCGGTGATTCTCGAGTACCCAAAGCACGGCGGTCATGTCGGCTTCGTACGCGGTAATTTTCCCGGCGCACTTGACTGGCTACCACGCCGCATCGTTCGCTTTTTCGCTGAACAAGTGCAGCTGCAAGAGAAAATTCCCGAACTGGTTCGGTAAGGACTGTTAGACAAGTATCGTTGATGGATGAAATCGTCCGCCAGGCCCTGGCCAAATGGCCGAATGTGCCCGACTGTTATGGTTGGCTGGCGCTAGATGCGCGTGGCGCGTTTCGCATGCGCGATGACCTTGCACAGGCCACAAATGCTCCCGGCGATGTGATCCGCCACTCCGCGCTGCTGTCCTTCATCTATCGTAACTACCTACAAAATGACGACGGTGCCTGGTACTTTCAGAATGGTCCGCAGCGGGTTTTCGTCCAACTGACGCAGACCCCTTTCATCGCGCGTACTGATCCCGTACACGGCTTCATCACGCACGACGGCGCTGAAATGACGCAGATTGAACGCGTCTGGATGACGGGTGAAGGCAGGCTTATTCTTGGCTCGGGTGAACGGATCGCGATGATTGATGATCGTGATCTTGCCGAGTGTCTGCCCCTACTCCATGTAGAAGGCAAGCCGGTGGATGATACGTTGCTGATTGAATGGCTAAACAACGCTCAGGGCGAGCTACAACTTCGCTGCGGTGAGCGTCTGCTGCCGGTTCATGCGCTACATGACGAGAAGCTTGGCACAGCACTGGGTTTCAATTCGAATCCTCAGCCCATCAAGTAGAAGATCACTTCTTCCGCTGCGACATGATGTCGCGCCAACTCGCCTGTAATTCGCGTTCACGGGCATCGATGATGGCGAGATCATGAAACGCTGCGTCGGGTGCGGCGCGCGCAATGCGCAGCTGCTCCAGCGCCGCTGGCACTGCACCGCTGATCGCGTAGTACTCGGCCAGTGCCATATGCTGTAGCGCTTGTTTATTCTGCTCGGCGTAGGCGCGCGCCAGCGCTTTCTGTATCCCTGCATCCTGCCGATAAATTTGTGCCTGATCACGCAGAAAACTGGTGGCTTCTTGCAAACGCCCCGCGGCCAGCAAAGCCTCGGCATACTGCATCGACAAGCCGCGCGAGAGCGGAAATCGATTACGCCCATCAGCCGCCAATGCTACTGCCTGCGGCGCCTGACCATTGGCGAGTGCCACATCTACCTCTAAGCTGTGCAGTAACACAGACGGCACCAAACTCGGTTTGCGCTCGACCTCGGCACGCATCTCCTCCATTAGCGCACGCGCCTGAGCTACGTCACGCTGGCGCAAGGCCACCATCAACATGCCGTAGCGCGCGCCCAGCACCTGTGCGCGCGTACCGTGCTTGATCTGCTCACCGAATAGTACGGATACATCGCGCCAGCCGCGCGGTGTGTCATCTTGCAGAACGCGCAGTCTCGCTTTCACCAACGAGAAATCCAGACTATCCACGCGCTGCCGATACGGCATGTCTCGGACACGCGCTTCGATATCCGCGATCCGCTCGGTGGTCAGTGGGTGAGTCCGCAACCAACTTGGCATGTTATCGCTGCGATTGCGACTAGCGTTCTGCAAGCGACCAAAAAAATTCACCATCCCGGTCGCTTCAAATCCACCACCGTTCAAAATATTGAGCCCGATACGGTCTGCCTCTCGTTCTGCGTCGCGCCCAAAACTCAGACGCCGCTGCGCTGCCACACCGGTGCCACCCATCATCGCCGCCATACCAAGATCGGGGCTGGCGCGCATCGCCAGGGCCCCGAGCAGTAAACCTGCTATCGGCAGTAGCGAGTCCTGCTTCTGATTTCCGATCATGCGCGCGATATGACGCTGTGAAACGTGGCCAATCTCGTGGGCCATCACCGACGCTAGCTCGGATTCGGACTGCGCCGCCAGCACCAGTCCGCTATTGGCACCAATAAAACCACCCGGTAGCGCGAACGCATTTAGCGTCGGATCGCGTACTGCAAAGAAAAAGAAATCGTAATCTGTCTCGCCACGCGCATCCGGTATGGCTGCCAGCAAGCTATTCCCAAACTGATTCAAATAATCAAGCGTCGGAAGATCGCTCATGTAGGCCGGATCGCGCCGGATGCTATTCATGATGTCTTCGCCGAGCTTGCGCTCTTGAAGCGGGGACAGCTCGGCACTATCGCCACCGCCGAGGTCGGGCAGTGCCTGCGCATGAATCGCGGCAGGCGCCAACAGCACAGGCGCAGAGAACGTCACTATCACCGCAGTGAGTAAGCGCAAACCCAAAGACAAGCCTGACGAGCGGATCGGTTTAACCATGGTGCTATGATACCCGCAACATCTTTTTCGCTCTCGTGGCCCATCGCGAGAGCAGACCTAGCCATGAACGCGAAATCGAATAACTCCATGCATCAAAACCTCCACGGCGGCCTGACCCATTTCGATGAGGGCGGACAAGCGCATATGGTCGATGTCGGCGCCAAGCGAGAAACGCATCGGGTAGCGATTGCGAGCGGGATTATCAGCATGAAACCGTCCACCCTCGGCGTGGTAATGGACGGTACCGCTAAAAAAGGCGACGTACTCGGCATTGCCCGCATCGCAGCGATCATGGCGGCAAAGCGCACCAGCGACCTGATTCCCCTTTGCCACCCGCTCGCCCTCACCCGTGTAGCGGTTGAGTTCACTATGGATGAAGCCGATTCCAGCATCATGTGTAACGCGCAAGTCGAGACTCATGGGAAAACCGGTGTCGAGATGGAAGCACTCACGGCTGTCCAGGTTGGCTTGCTGACGATTTACGATATGTGCAAAGCCATCGACCGCGGCATGGTGATGTCCGACATCCGAGTGATGGAGAA
>JAIXQV010000168.1 GCA_027485535.1 Oxalobacteraceae bacterium
AAAAAAGCCCGAGAGCACTGGCTATCGGGCTGGACTCGTATCGACTCGAGCTCGCTTTAGCCGTATTTGTCCGGGAAGTTCCCGCGCGCCCGCAAGCTAAGGTCAAATCGGCGCATTGCATGAAGGATAGCGAAAGCGGCTGTTCGCGTCAAACCGATCGCTGACGAGCCGGCGATCGCCGCTGCGAAGGCAGGGGCGCATTGGCTCCAGCTAGTCTCATTTAAACCCGGCTCAGCTTCTCCATCGCATCGGCGATCGCTGCTGGCTCATAGACTTTCAGCACTTTTTTTGCAGCGGGCTCAAGCAAGCCTAGATCACTGTTGAGTATTTCCTGCTTCACCGACAGCAGCTGCGCCGGGTGCATCGAGAATTCACGCAGACCCATGCCCAGCAGCAATCGAGTCAATTTGGTATCTCCAGCAATTTCGCCGCAAACCGCCACTGGCACGCCGGCTTTGGCACCGGCCGATATAGTCATGGACAGCAGTTGCAGCACCGCCGGATGCAGCGGGTTGTAGAGATGCGCGACCTCGTGATCCACTCTGTCGATGGCCAGCGTGTATTGAATCAGATCATTGGTGCCAATCGACAAAAAATCGAGTCGCCTGATGAACAAGGGCAGCGTCAACGCCGCTGCAGGAATCTCGATCATCGCGCCGATCTTGATCTCTTGATCAAATTTTTTCTTGGCATCACGCAGCTGCTGCTTGGCTTGCTCGATCATGCTCAGGGTCTGATCAATCTCGAAGGCATGCGCCAGCATCGGAATCAACAAATTGATCGGCCCATACGCTGACGCGCGCAAGATCGCCCGCAACTGGGTGAGAAATAGCTGCGGCTCAGACAGGCAGTAACGAATCGCGCGCAAACCGAGCGCGGGGTTGAGTGCGGTTTCTTCATCCTTGTCGAGCGGCTTGTCAGCGCCGACATCCAGCGTACGAATGGTCACCGGCCGGCCCTTCATCGCGATCACTGCCTTGCGATAGGACTCGAATTGCTCATCCTCGGATGGCGTGCGCGAGGCTTGACCACTATGCCCCATGAATAAAAATTCGGAGCGAAACAGCCCAACGCCAACGGCGCCCAGCTCGAGGGCACCGGCGCAATCTTCGGGTAGCTCGATGTTGGCCAGCAGATGGATAAACGTGCCATCCCGCGTAATCGCTGGCGTTTTTTTCAGCTTGCCGAGCTTTTTGCGCTCACGCAGCAGCTGCGCCTGTAGCTCACGGTACTGTTCCAGCACGATGGGCGCTGGATCGACGATCACCGTGCCTGCATCACCATCAATGATGACCCAGTCTTCGTCGTTGATTAGCTGTGACGCATTCGACATGCCAACGGCCGCCGGTATGTCGAGACTACGCGCCACGATGGCGGTATGCGAATTCTGGCCACCAAGGTCCGTCACAAAGCCGACAAACGTACGATCGCGAAACTGCAGCATATCGGCCGGCGAGATGTCGTGTGCAACAACGATAATCTGCGGCACGTACTGATCTTCAGAGACCGCAGGTACAGTCGGAAACGACTGCGCCGAGCCGGTCAACACTTTGAGCACACGCTCGCCAACCTGACGAATATCGTTTTTGCGCTCACGCAGATAAGGATCTTCGATCTCGTCGAACTGCGCCGACAAGGCATCGATTTGTGACAGTAGCGCCCACTCGGCGTTGTAGTGCCGGCTGCGAATCATGCGCAGCGGTTCTTCAGAAATAATTGGGTCAGACAAGATCAGCGCGTGCACATCGATGAACGCGGCCAGTTCGGTGGGTGCATCTATCGGCAAATCGCGGCGCAGAATACGTAGCTCTTCATTGACGCGCTCAATCGCGCTAGTCAGGCGATCAACTTCTGCTTCGAGGCGCTCCTCGGGCACGAGGTAATGTTTGACATCACGCGCTGCCGGCCGCAACAGATGCGCACGACCAATCGCGATGCCTCGCGATACCGGTATGCCGTGCAGCGTGAATGATGCCATTGCGTACCTATTCGCTCTCGCCGAAACGTGCCTCGATCAGCAGCACCAGGGCATCTATGCACTCCTGCTCATCAGGCCCTTCGGTCTCGATGGTGACATGGCTACCCTTGCCAGCGGCCAGCATCATCACGCCCATGATCGACTTGGCATTCACACGGCGCTGGTTGCGGGTCATCCATACCTCGCTCTGATATTTCGCTGCCAGCTGGGTCAGCTTGGCGGACGCGCGTGCGTGCAATCCTAGTTTGTTGATTATTTCGATGTCTCTGCTGATCATGAGTGCTGTGTTTGAGTAGTTTAAGTAGGTGCCAGTTTCACCCGGCCATCGACGCGACAAGCACCATTTTGGCCGCCTGCCAGCGCCATCTCGAGGACAACATCCAGCGTGTCGTGGCGGTAGGTGATCGCCCGAAGAAGCATTGGCAGGCTGATGCCGGCAATCACTTCAACCTCGCCCGGCACGGGTAACTGCAAAGTGCAATTAGCTGGCGTGCCACCGACCACATCGGTAATTACTAGTACGCCACTACCATCATTGATACGAGCAATCGCCGCATGCGCCAAGCCGCGAACTTCATCGGGGTTTTGATCTGCCAGTACATCGATGGCTTCTATCTGCGCTGGGGTTGCGCGAAATACGTGGCTTGCGGCCGCAATAAACGCCTGCCCAAGCGGCGCGTGAGTCAGTAGCAAAATGCCGACCATCAGTTATCGCCCGTAAGATATTTTTATCGTGATTCTTAAAATTCACCGCGCTCGAGCGCGTCGATAAACATCGCAGCAACATCACACCCGGTTTGCTGCATGATTTCTTGAAAGCAGGTCGGGCTGGTAACGTTGATCTCGGTGAGATGCGCGCCAATGACGTCTAATCCTACCAGCATCAAGCCGCGCGACTGCAATATGGGGGCTAACGCCTCGCCTATCTCACGCTCACGCTCGGACAATGGCATGGCAATGCCGGTACCACCTGCCGCAAGATTACCCCTGACCTCGCCCGCCTGCGGCACGCGCGCCAAACAAAAGGGCACCACCTTGCCAGCAATCAGCAACACGCGCTTGTCACCGTTGACGATCTCCGGGATGTAGCGCTGCGCCATAATGGTACGGTGACCATTATCGGTCAGGGTCTCGACGATAGCGCCGAGGTTCATCGCATCATCACGCACGCGGAAAATACCCATACCGCCCATGCCATCGAGCGGCTTGAGAATAATGTCGCGATGCTCCGCATGAAAAGCGCGCAAATGCGACGCATCGCTGCTGACCAGTGTGGGCGCGGTGAACTGCGTGAATCCGGTGATGGCGAGTTTCTCGTTGTGATTGCGAATTGCCGCCGGTCGGTTCACTACGCGCGCACCCTGTGTCTCAGCCAGTTCCAGCAAATGGGTGGCGTAGACATACTCCATATCGAATGGCGGATCTGTGCGCTCAACCACCACATCAAATTCGTCGAGCGATTGCTGCGCAGTTTCTTCGACGCGATACCACGCACCGGTCTCGCCCGTAAGCACAAGCCGTGACGCCTTGGCCAACACGCGACCATCGCGGATGATCATATCGGCGTGCCCGAACGCATACAGCACATGACCGCGCGCACTGGCTTCACGCATCATGGCGTAGGTAGAGTCCTTCTTCAGATTGAAGCTGGACAGCGGGTCGCAAGCGAAAGCGATTTTCATGCGGCTTGGCCGAGTGATCAGTAATCTTCCGGATTCGGGTCGGTGCGCTCAATCTCCAGCGATGCCGCGAGCAAGGCAAGGCGCGCCACCACGCCGTACATATAGAATCGATTAGGCGCAGCAGTACCCGGTTTGGCCCCCAGATCGGGTAGCGAGTGCTGCTGCGCGAAAGCCAGCGGCACGAAATGCGCCCCTGGCGAATTCAGGTTTTCATCAACGCCGCGTTCGGCATGCACACGATAAAAACCACCGATCACATAGCGATCAATCATGTACACCACCGGCTCAGCCACCGACTCATTAATTTGCTCGAAGCTGTGCACGCCTTCCTGCACAATCACATCACTCACTTCGAGACCTTCTTTCACCACGGCCATCTTGTTGCGCTGCTTGCGATTCAGATCTTTCACTTCTGAAGCGTCGCGCACCGTCATGATGCCCATGCCATAGGTACCGGCATCTGCCTTGACGATGACGAAAGGTGCTTCCTTGATACCGTACTCTTTGTACTTCTTGCGAATTTTGGTGAGCACCGCATCAACGCTTTGCGCAAGTTGCTCTTCACCCGTACGCTCGTGAAAATTGATGCTGCCGCATTTTGCGAAATACGGATTCACCATCCATGGATCAATGTCGATCAGCTTGCCGAATTTCTTGGCAATCTCATCGTAGGCAGCGAAATGATTGGTCTTGCGCCGCACCGCCCAACCGGCATGCAACGGCGGCAGCAAGGTTTGTTCATGTAGCCCTTCCAAAATTGTTGGAATGCCTGCCGACAAATCATTGTTAAGCAAGATTGTGCAAGGGTCGAAGTTTTTAAGACCCAACCGACGGCCGTTGGCAGAACGCTCGAGCGGCTCCAGCGTGAGCGTGCCGCCCTCGGGCAGCTCTAGTGTGGTCGGGCTCTTGATGTCCTCAGACAAAGTACCCAGCCGCACATTGAGACCAGTCTGACGAAAAATCTGGATCAAGCGCGCGACGTTCTGCAAGTAGAAGGTATTACGCGTATGCCGCTCAGGAATCAACAACAGGTTGCGCGCATCCGGGCAGTATTTATCAATCGCCGCCATCGCTGCTTGCACGGCAAGCGGCAGCATTTCCTGTGCGATGTTATTGAAACCGCCTGGGAATAAATTGGTATCCACCGGCGCCAACTTAAAGCCGGAATTGCGCATATCCACCGAACAGTAAAACGGAGGCGTGTGCTCCTGCCACTCGAGCCGAAACCACCGCTCGATGACTGGGGTGGCGTCAAGAATCTTTTTCTCGAGTTCGAGCAACGGGCCGTTCAGGGCCGTGACCAGATGGGGAACCATGGAAAACCTTGTGAATTCGGGGCGCGCGACGCGCGCAGGGGGGTAGATTCTAACGGAATCGGTCAGGGTGGCCCGGCGCGATGCGCAAGCCTCCGATGCTGATCATATCCTTGGGTGGCGCCAGCGGAGTTTCTGAGCGGCTGAATAGAAGACGCCCTCTTGCGAGGGCGTCCAAATGGGCTCCGAAGAGCCCGTACTGCGGGGAGATCAGGAATGGTACGCAGTCTCGCCGTGGCTGGAGATATCCAGACCCTCACGCTCTTCCTCTTCGGTGACGCGCAAGCCAACGATCATGTCGACCACTTTGTAGGCAATGAAGGCCACCACGCCGGACCAGATGACCGTGGTCAGGACCGCTTGCAGCTGAATCCAAAGCTGGCCAGCGATCGAGTACTCCGGTGATACGGCATTCGCGACATAGTCGTAGATGCCAGCGCCACCAAGGCTGGGCGAGGCGAACACGCCGGTCAGCAGCGCGCCAAGAATGCCGCCGACGCCGTGCACGCCGAATACGTCCAGCGAATCATCGGCACCGAGCAGTCGCTTTAGGCCGTTCACGCCCCACAAGCAGACGACGCCCGCCAGCAGACCGATCACCAAACCGCCCATCAGGCCGACCAGACCAGCGGCTGGGGTGATCGCCACCAAGCCCGCAACCGCACCGGAGGCGGCACCCAGCATGGAGGGCTTGCCCTTGAGTACCCACTCGGCGAGGCTCCAGGAGACTACCGCTGCCGCTGTTGCCAGCAGGGTGTTGGCGAAGGCCAGTGCAGCCGAGCCATTTGCCTCGAGTGCCGAACCGGCATTGAAGCCAAACCAGCCCACCCACAGCATGGACGCACCGACCATGGTGAGCGTCAGCGAGTGCGGTGCCATGGCTTCACGGCCCAGACCAACGCGCTTGCCGAGCATGAACGCACCAACCAGACCCGCCATCGCGGCGTTGATGTGAACGACCGTACCGCCAGCGAAATCCAGCGCGCCTTTTTGCCACAACCAGCCAGAAGCCGCGGTGGCTTTCTCGGCAGCGGCTGCGTCAGTGAACGCATCCGGACCGGGCCAGAACCACACCATGTGAGCAATTGGTACGTAAGAGAAAGTGAACCAGAGCACCATGAACAGCACCACGGCGGAGAACTTGATCCGCTCGGCGAATGAACCGACGATCAGCGCACAAGTGATACCCGCAAAGCTGGCCTGGAAACAGGCGAACACCATCTCAGGGATGACTATGCCTTTACTGAAGGTAGCAGCCGGTGAATCAGGCGTCATGCCCTTCATGAACAAGCGATCAAGACCGCCGAAGAATGCGCCGCTCTCGGTAAATGCCAATGAGTAGCCGTAGATGAACCACAGCACGGTGATGAGCGAGAAAATCATCATCACTTGCATCAGCACCGACAGCATGTTCTTGGCGCGAACCAAGCCGCCGTAGAACAAGCCCAAGCCGGGCAAACACATCATGATCACGATGATGGTGGCAACCATCATCCAGGTGGTATCGCCTTTGTTGGGTACCGGGGCCGCCGCTGCCGGAGCTGCTGCATCAGCGGCGGGTGCAGCCGACGCAGCAGCTGCAGGTGCCTCGGCCGCAGGTGCGGCTGCGGCCGGTGCAGTGTCTTCAGCCGACACGATAGGCGTTGTACCGATCGCGAACAGCAGCAAGCCGGCGCTCGCTAGGTGAATAAGCCACTTTTTCATTTGCATATCCCCTTAGAGTGCTTCTTTGCCGGTTTCGCCCGTACGAATACGGACAACTTGCTGCAGGTCGTAAACGAAGATCTTGCCATCACCAATTTTTCCGGTCCGTGCAGCATTTTCGATCGCCTCAATTGCGCGCTCGACAATCGCCTCGTCGACCGCTGCCTCGATTTTTGTCTTTGGCAGAAAGTCGACCACGTACTCGGCGCCGCGATAAAGCTCGGTGTGTCCTTTTTGGCGCCCGAAGCCTTTGACCTCAGTAACGGTAATACCTTGCACACCGATCGCTGAGAGCGCTTCGCGCACTTCATCGAGCTTGAACGGCTTGATGATGGCAGTGATGAGTTTCATTTCATCCTCGTTGGGGTTGATCAGAAAGTTTTGGTGAGGGTGGCGATGACCTTGTTGCCACCCAGGTAGCCGGTGGAACCGAAGTTCCAAAGGGCCTTATCCGCATTGGTTCCTGTGGCAGCGAGGGCGCCAGACAGGCCATTACCCAAATCTTTGGTTACACCAACCTTCCAATCTTGGTAGTTATAGCCCGAAGCGCCTGTTGGTACGTTTTTGAACGAAAAGCTTCCGTAGTGAAGATTACCAATCAGTCCGTCCATCAGGGGGAAGTCACCGCCTAGGTCGAGGTAGTAGCTACCTGCCTTATCGGCAGTCCAGAAAGCATCGGTCAGAGCGTAGTTGACCTTGAAGTAGACCGGGCCATAAGCCACCTTTCCATATACCTCGAAGGTGTTTGCGTCAGGTGCTTTCCCAAGCTTGTGGCTTGGGTAGTAGTAGTAAATGCCGCCAGCGTCATAACTCAAGCCACCGCCGAGGTCGCCCTTTATACCGCCATACAGATCCACCTCGTAGGGCGTATTTGAGCGAGTCGCATTAGTGGTGTTCACCGTATCCGCATCCTGAATCCACTTAATTGTCGAAGTCCAAGCTCCCAAGTACAAACCGGTTGGTGAATGGCTATAGTCAACACCGCCACTCACAGCAGGACTATTCCTCGACTGCGAAATACCTCGGAACACATAGTCAGTGGTCACACCCAGGTTATAGGTCACCACATGCTCTGGCGTTGCGGCGGGCGCTGCGTCCGCGGCGAAGGCGGCCTGCCCGGCAAATGCAGACGCGATGGCGCTGGCAATTATTAATTTTTTCATTAGAGTCCCTTTGTTTTTGAATCAGAGTTAAAAACCTGCGTCACGTTGTACGTGTTTGCCCGTAGCAACCTAGCAGGACGTGTGCCAACAAGGATCGGGAGAAATGCTTGCCAAATCTGCTAATTCCTTTAGCATTCGCACCCAGATTCCTCGCTTACCCACTTCAAACCGCA
>JAIXQV010000159.1 GCA_027485535.1 Oxalobacteraceae bacterium
AACGAGTTTTTGTTTCGCGGTGAATTGAAGCACGAAGCACGCTTGCAATTGGCCTCAATTCAGAGTGCCTGGCAAAACTGTAGTGTGGACTTGTCATACTGCTAAGAGGAGAGCGTATGGCTGGGACGAAGCACTTGTGTTTTGCCAGGCGCTTTGAGGGCCGCGATATTCAGGAGGTTTGATGAATCATCGACGCATATTCGCAGCGTTGGTCGGTGCGGGAAGCAACTCCCCACTCGTTCGAAATAGCATCAGCAGTACCGAGGGCATCCTCGACAAGTTTCGCAATGCATTCGCCGCAGCCCGGCATACGCTGGCGCTGATCGGTCTTGCTGCCTTGGCAGCACTCGCGCTGGTGTTCTTCCGTCCTTCTTTGTTGGATGAGATCAAAGAGTTGTCGCCATTCGCGTCGACCGCTCTCGATCAAAGAGCGGCCGAGGAAATCGCTTTCGCCGAGCTGCTCGAACTGCCGCAGCCCAAATATGCTGGGGTCGCTGCGCTGGAACAAGGCGCCAACCTGAACGTTGAGCAACAGCGGGTGAATCTCTGGCTATCGAAGCGTTACCGCATTGCAGGCACTGCAAGCAAATTGCTGGTGGGCGCAGCCTACGAGGCAGCGGATAGCGTCAAGCTCGACCCGCTGCTGATTCTGGCGGTGATGGCGATTGAGTCACGCTTTAATCCGTTTGCGGAAAGTGCTGTCGGCGCCCAAGGATTGATGCAGGTGATGTCACGCGTGCACCGGGAAAAATTCGACAATCACGGTGGCCCAACGGCTGCGCTGAACCCTGTCGCTAATATTCAGGTCGGCGCGCGCATTCTGAAAGACATGATCCGGGTGTCGGGTTCGGTACAGGGCGGTCTGAAGCTGTATGTTGGTGCTGGCAATATGGAGACCGACGGTGGCTACGCGGCAAAGGTTTTAGCCGAGTACGGCCGACTGCAGCAAGTTGCGGCCGGTAAGCGGGTACCCACCTTCACACCACCACAAGCTGCTGAGCCTATGAATACCGAGCGTGAGGCAGATGCCGCGCCCGTGGTATCCCACGCTGAGCAGGAACCCGCCTAAAACGGGCATCTGCGCACAACACCCACGCCTAATCACGGCGCCTTCTGCATAGTTTGCAGCGGCGCCGTTTTCTTTTCAGGCGCTACGCGCCAAGTAGGATGCCAAGCGGCTGATGGCTTCTTCAAGCTTCGGCATCGAAGTGGCATACGACACCCTGATAAACCGCTGTGCCCCGACGACTCCGAAGTCCACTCCGGGCGTGAGCGCAACACCACTGTGCTCGAGTACATCCCTGCAGAACTGCATCGCGTCGTCGGTGAAGCGACTGCAATCAGCGTAGACATAAAAAGCACCATCGGGTGGCACCGGAATGTCAAAGCCAAGGCTTTGCAAAGCGGGCACCAGGTAATCGCGTCGGCGACGCATTTCCTGGCGTCGCTGCTCAGCGATCGCTAGCACCTCTGGGGTGAAGCACGCCAGCGCCGCATGCTGTGCCATGCTGGAAGGACAGATATAAAAATTCTGCGCAAGCTTTTCAATCTCAGGTAGCAACGCGGGCGGCACAACTAGCCATCCCAAGCGCCAACCCGTCATGTTGAAATACTTTGAGAAGCTGTTGATGACAACCACGTCGTCACCCAAGCTCAACGCGGTGAATGGCTGATGGTCATACGTCAGGCCCTGATAGATCTCGTCAACCAAACTGAAACCGCCACGCTCACGCACTGCAGCGACGGTTTGCGCGAGTTGATCGCGTGTCATTGAAGTACCGGTGGGGTTGCTTGGCGAAGCCATCAGTACGCCACGTGTCTGATCATTCCAGTTCGCTGCCACCATCGCCGCAGAAAGCTGGAAGCGATCCTCCGGACCACTCGGAATCAGCACCGGTCGACCATTAAACGCTGTGATGAAATGGCGGTTACACGGATAGCTAGGATCCGGCATCAGCACCTCAGCATCGCGCTCTACCAGCGCAGCACACGCCAGCAGTAAGGCGCCAGAGGCCCCGGCGGTAATGACGATGCGCGTAGCAGGCACATCAACACCAAAAGCATCGCGGTAAT
This sequence comes from Oxalobacteraceae bacterium, assembly GCA_027485535.1. Lineage (GTDB taxonomy): Bacteria > Pseudomonadota > Gammaproteobacteria > Burkholderiales > Burkholderiaceae_D > Pernthalerella. The sequence goes on from JAIXQV010000159.1 coordinate 2,074, forward strand.
GCGCCGAGATCGCTTCACGCAGTGGCTGCAAGCCAAGCGCAGCGGTGTAGCGCATGGCAGCACCGTCAGCGAGTGCACGTTGTGCGGCGTCGAGCACCGGCTGCGCTGGTGCGAAATCGGGCTCGCCAATACACATGTAAATCACCGAGCGCCCGGCCTGCTCCATCTCGCCGGCACGCTTGATCATCTCCATCACATGGAACGGCGCGATCTGCTGTAGCCGCTCGGCGAGCGCAAAACTCATCTCTTGCAGTACAACTTAGCGACCTGCAGCGACCTCGGTCGCACGCAGCTTGGAAGCGAGTTTGTCGAGTACGCCATTGACGTACTTATGACCGTCGATACCACCAAAGGACTTGGCCAGCTCGACTGCTTCATTGATCACAACTTTGTAGGGAATTTCGATATGCTGTTTCAGCTCGTAGGCGCCGATCAGCAGCGCTGCATGCTCAATCGGCGACAGCTGATCCATGGCACGATCGATGTAGGGGACGATCTCTTCTCGAAGAGTGGCGACATCTCGAATCGTACCGTGCAGCAGCGCATCAAAATGCTCACGATCTGCCTTCTCAAACCCATGGGCATTACGGATGTAGGCATCGATGACACCCGCATCTTCCTGGCTCATCAGCCACTGATATAAGCCTTGCAGCGCAAATTCGCGCGCGCGATGGCGCGGTGTGCGGTTTTTGTTCGGGTTGGCGTGTCGGGAAAGTGTGCTACTCATTCATTGCCTCAATCGTCGCCAGCCTCGTCGGCCAGCTCTTCCATCGCCGCGACCAGATTCGCCATTTCGACGGCCACGCGCGCTGCATCGGCGCCTTTACCCGCCATGCGCACCTCAGCCTGCTCGTCGTTCTCAGTGGTCAGAACCGCATTTGCGATCGGGATGCCATGATCCAAGCCAATGCGCCGAATACCAGCACCTGACTCGTTAGCAACTAATTCGAAGTGGTAGGTCTCGCCACGAACCACCGCACCGAGTGCGATCAGTGCATCGAACTGGCCGGATTCAGCCATCTTCTGCAAAGCGAGCGGAATCTCGAGCGCCCCCGGCACCGTCACCAGCAACACATCTTGGTCATCAACGCCGAGGTGTTTCAGCTCAGTCAGACAGGCCGCTCGCAGCCCATGACAGATGTCTTCGTTGAATCGCGCCTGCACGATGCCAATGCGTAAACCGGCACCATCGAAATCGGGGTCGTACATTCCTACGCTCATATCGCCTCCTACGTCAGTGCTCGGTCGGCCCGGCTTGGTAGCCAGTGACCTCGAGATTGAAACCCGCCATCGACGGCATTTTTCTGGGATTGGCCAATAGCTTCATCTTGCCAACGCCCAGCGCACGCAGAATCTGTGCGCCAATACCGTAAGTTCGAAGATCCATTCGTGCACCACGCGGCAGGGGCGCTGGTTGCGCAGACGAAAGCGCACTGAAATGCGCAAACATCTGATCGGCCGACTCTTCGCAATTCAGCAGCACGATCACGCCACGCTCTGATGCCTGTATTGCCAACATCGCCGCCGACATGTTCCACGAATGCGTAGTGGCGTGGGTATCGAGCAAATCAAGAATCGACACCGGCTGATGCACCCGCACTAGGGTCTCTAGCTCTGGCGAGATGTCGCCATGGACTAAAGCAAGATGCGCCCCGCCACTCGGCGCGTCACGAAATGCAATCGCTTTGAAGCTGCCATGCGGTGTCTGCATCTCACGTTCGCCAACGCGCTCAATGATGCTCTCGTTCTGGCTGCGGTAGTGAATTAAATCGGCAATGGTGCCGATTTTCATGCCGTGCTCACGCGAAAATTCAATCAGGTCCGGCAGCCGGGCCATGGTGCCATCGTCTTTCAGAATCTCGCAGATCACCGCCGCCGGGGTCACCCCCGCCAACTCGGCAAGGTCGCAACCGGCCTCGGTGTGGCCGGCGCGCATCAATACGCCGCCTTTCTGTGCCCGCAGCGGAAACACATGTCCGGGCTGCACCAGATCGGCAGGTTTTGCGTGGCGAGCGACCGCCACCTGAATCGTGCGCGCGCGGTCCGCGGCCGAGATACCGGTCGTGACGCCCTCGGCTGCTTCGATGGATACGGTGAAATTAGTACCGAACGAGGTGCCGTTACGGCCAGTCATGAGGGGCAAGCTGAGCTGCTCGCAACGTTCCTCGGTCAGGGTCAGGCAGATCAGGCCACGACCAAAACGCGCCATGAAATTGATGGCCTCGGGGGTGACGAACTCTGCCGCCAACACCAGATCGCCCTCATTCTCGCGATCCTCTTCGTCGACCAGAATGACCATGCGACCCGCGCGCAACTCGGCGATGATTTCTTGTGTGCTGGATAGTGACATGGGGCGCTTCCGGAAAGGCCGCACATTCTATCGGATTTCACAGCCCGCACCCGTTCGATGCGCGGTGTCAATTTGCCAATCGTGCCCGGCCGGATCACCCCGGTAGCGCGCTCAGCGACAGCATACGCTCGACATAGCGGGCAATCAGATCGACCTCGAGGTTAACGCGTGCGCCGGGTGCCAAGTGCTTCAGCGTGGTGACTTCAATGGTGTGCGGGATGAGATTGATCGAGATCACGCAACCTTCAGGCTGATCCTGCACGCTGTTCACGGTGAGTGATACCCCATTCACCACCACCGAGCCTTTGTAGGCCAGATAACGTGCCAATGATTGCGGCGCCAGAATGTCCAGCCGCCATGACTCGCCAACAACTGCGAAATAGATCACTTTGCCCAGCCCATCGACATGGCCGGATACCAAATGCCCACCTAGCCGTTCTGCGAGTGTCAAAGCCTTTTCAAGATTGACCTCACCTTCCATATCCAGACCGACGGTGCAGTTCAAGCTCTCGCGAGAAACATCCACAGAAAAATCCTGCTCGGTTTTTTGGGTCACGGTCATGCAAGCGCCGTTAATGGCGATCGAGTCGCCAATCGCAACATCCTGCAGCGGCAGCCCCCCTGCGTGCACTGTCAGACGCACACCCGCGTCCGACCCGGCCCCCAAGGGGGTGATAGCGCTAATGCGGCCAACCGCCGCGACGATGCCTGTAAACATAGCTCTCCAAAAATTGCTTAGGGTGTTGAACGCATTAGACGCAGGCGCACATCCGGCCCCACTTGCCCGACCTCATGAAAACGAAATGCCAACCGATCCGACAGATGCTCGAGCACGGGCATGCGCGCCAAACCCTGCGCCGGACCCAACAGGCAGGGCGCGAGGTAAAGCAATAACTCATCCACCACGCCAGCGCGCAGCAATGAACCATTTAACTTAAAACCAGCCTCGACATGCAACTCATTGATCTCACGGCCACCCAATTCTTTCATCAGGGCGTGCAGATCAACCTTGCCATTATCGTCGGGCAAGACGATCAGCTCATGCCCCTCGGCGCGTAGTTCGTCGGCGCGCGCGCCGCCTTCTACTGCCGTAAAAATCCAGCCAACCGCGTCCTGCAGTATCTTGGCCTGCGGCGAGATCTCTAGATGGCTATCCACCACAATACGACGCGGCTGTCGTGGCGTCTCGACCGCTCGAACGTTCAATTGCGGATTGTCTTGCTGCACCGTGCCGATACCCGTCAGCACCGCACACGCTCTTGCTCGCCAAGCATGGCCATCATCGCGAGCCTGGGTGGAGGTGATCCACTGACTTTCGCCATTCTGCAAAGCGGTGCCACCATCCAGACTAGCGGCGATCTTCATGCGCACCCAAGGTCTGCCATGCTGCATACGGTGCAAGAAACCCCGATTCATCTCGCGCGCTTCGTCGGCCAGCACACCAAGCTCAACCTGAATACCTGCGGCACGTAGCCTCGCCAAACCCTGCCCTGCCACCAAGGGGTTAGGGTCTTCAACCGCAACGACGACGCGCGCAACACCGGCGGTGATGAGCGCATCAGCACACGGCGGCGTACGTCCATGATGACTGCACGGCTCTAGGGAGACATACACTGTCGCCCCACGCACATCAATGCCCTGCTGTTTGGCATGCTGCAGGGCATGCGCCTCGGCATGGGCGAAGCCTGTGGGTTGGGTGTGCCCCTCGGCCAAGAGATCCCCATCGCGCACGATGACACAGCCCACCCGAGGATTGGGGGTCGCGGTGTAGAGGGCTTGAGCGGCCTGCGCCAGTGCAGCGCGCATGCCGTCGATATCGTTGTGGATTTTCACGGTAAGGTTGTATGGGAATTCGCGCCATTCTAGCAAGCGGCACCATCGCGATCTGGATCACAGACACGAACACGACCAAGAAATCCAATCAGCAGCTTGCGCCTTTGCTCGCCAAGTCGAAACAACACTGATCCATATTGCGGCACCGAGGCGCTCGCTACTGTCCGCGGCCGACCACTCGGGTCAAAGGCAAGATAGGTCCGTTTGCTATCCGTCATGCGTGCGGTGATTTCCACACCGGCCGGCAAAGCCGTCATACCACGATGTAGCACCAGATCATCAGCGTCGACCTGTTGATTATTGTTGACGTCGATGGCCACACACCAGCCAGAGCGCCAATCACCCAAGGCCAATGGCAGCAAATCAACACGACGCCCACGACGAACTGCCTCGTGTCGGGCTCGACTGAGCGCTGAGTGAAAGTCTGCGACCAGACTAATGACCCGCATCCTGTCGATCACCGGGGCGAATGACACTAGCGTACCGGCCGTAAGCGCAGTGATCATGCATGATGTCAGCAGTAGCTCCAAAATCGTAAATCCGGCCGGATAACGATTAACATGACGATAGTTCATGCGCTTATGATGAGCATGCTGTAACCGATAACGATGAGGCTGATAGCCATGATGATGTTGATGCTTATGCTGGGTGTGCTTTGAGACCTATATGATGATGACTCACTCACCCAGACGCAGCCAAGCAATCCGTCGAATTTTAGGCGTACAAGTGATCGCTTGATGTCCATTTTTATCCCCGTCGCCATTTCCGTCATCATCGCCGCCTTCACTTTCATCTTTATCTTTATCTTCATCACAAGCCACCATCGCATAGTCCGCTTGAAGTCGAACGCTGAGCTGCGACGCACGACCAACAGCACTGATGCGAAAAACCTTCAGCGGCAGATCACTTAGCTCTGCGAACTGCGAGACAGGTAGCTGCTCGACCAGCACCTCTTGTGTCGGACTAGATTTGCTCCCGGCCTGCTCCTCAGTAAACGACACTAAGTCGATCGCCGACTCTGTCAACATGAGCTCTGCGCGTGATAAGGCTTTTTGCTGCTGCTCCCATTGTGCTTGCGATAAGGCGTTGTCGCGCACTAATTGTGCTGATGCACTGGCTAGTAGCATCACCATAGTGCTTGCCAAGACTGAAGGCAGCAGACTCATGCGTCGGGACGCAAACTGTTGTTCAGAAAGATCAGCTTATCGAACTGCCGATACAGCCGATAGGACTTGAGCTGACTGGGTAGAACCTGTTCGTCAGCAGCGAGGTCATTGGCGCACATTTGGGGCAGGTCGCCAAATAGCAGGAATGGCTTCAAGAGTATCGATGAGCCAAGGCGTTGAGTGGAACGCATTAGCAACGCAATATGAACCGCAACAATTCGTGTGCGAAGCGATACGTCAGACACCTTTTGATGGGCGGTGAGATCCGATAACTTCGACGGACCAACGAATAGATTCGGCAAACCGTCATTGTCCGTATCAAGACCAAAACGCACCTGAAAAGTCAGAACGCCGCTCGCCAAGGCTTGCGATGACCATTGTGATGATCCACGAAAAAAACAGCGCAGCTCTGGTTCATTGGCTGGATCCAAGCCGACGTACAAGATACTGCGTCCAGTAAGATCGTTCGGCCCCGATGCTGCCGGGATGGAAAATCCTGCGCAGTTAATCACCGTGCCCGTGTCATCTCCTCGAAGCTGAATCAACAGCAGATCACTCGCCAATGACACCGACTTGGCCATCGCTACGCCCACTTGGGAATTACCAGACACGGTGGCGTTATCCGCACCATCAATCGCACCCTCAAGCGGACGAGCGGCTTGCACTGGCATCGGTTTTACAACATCCACATAACCCGCTTGTTGTAGCAAGCGTTCGATCAGTTCGATAACCTGATGGGCTTGATCCTCTAACAGCGACAGCTGTCTCGCACGCTGGTGCAATAGCTCTGCCTGCACGGTAAGAGTGATCGCTGATAAAACGATGCCCAGCGAGAGGGACAGCGCCAACATTAATGAAACCAAGCTCTCACCACGATCAGCGCGCCTCATTGTTTTACGCTCAGTGGCATGATGATTGATGGAATTGCTGTAGTCGTTGGCCAGCCAAGCTTCATGAGCAGCACGCTACCTTGCGACTCACAGGACCAATCCGGTAGGGATAGTGCATCCGTTTCACCGAAGCAGATCATCAAGCGCGCATCCGGAATTGAATGGCTCAGTCGAGTTTGCCAAAGTGCCAGATACTGCCAAGCACTACTACTGGCATCACACCCGTCCGGTGGACAACAGATCGCTGAGGTAGCAGCGCTTACTGATGCACTGTGCAATTGATCTAATGCCTGATCGATTGGCGTACCGAGTGCCAGATGACCACCACGCTGAACCCATGTGGATAATTCCGAGCCTAATCGCACAGCGCTCATCCTTCGGGCGGACTGCTGGGAAACTATCGCATTCGCAGCACTCACTCTGATCAACAGCACGGCTGCTAATGCGACAATCATCAGACTAATGAGTTGCTCGACAAGTGAAAATCCTTTTATAGATAGGCATCTTCTTGTTCTGATTCTGCCGTTGCTTTTGAATCGGCTGCCGCTCTCGATTCTGCTGTCGCTGACATATCGCACCATGGCCACCTCCAAATCGCCGCGATAATCAGCTATGTCGGCGTTTTGTTTCGAGCAAAGTTAAAACTCCAGCTAATAATTAGCGAGACACGTCAAATGGTTGTGACGTATGTCCGATAAATACAAGTGCTAGAAGCTACAACGCAATAACGCGATAACGCCGTGTCCTACCAAGGTAGGCGAGTGCCGATGCCGTACCGAGATCAGCAGCGCTGATAAAAGTGCAGGCTGTGGTCGTGGTGGTAGAGGTGGCTTGAAGGTACTACGGTGAAAGCACTAGGGTGAAAGTACTAGGGTGAAAGTACTACGGTGAAAGTACTACGGTGGAGGTACTTCGGTGGTAGTCCTATCGGTGTTGCGGATGCTACGGGTGACGCTGCTACAGCCCGCATTATTTTGACTAGTGCGCGCGTAATTTAGAGAGCCCGGGTGGTTTGGGCTCGACATCGATCTCGTCGATAGCATCACGAAACTCGGACACATCTTCAAAGCTACGATAGACCGAAGCGAAACGAATATAGGCGATCTTGTCCAAGCGCTTCAACTCACGCATAACGAGTTCGCCGATTTGGCCAGAGTCGATCTCGCGCTCACCCGACGAGCGCAATTTTTGTTCAATGCGCTGAATCGCCGCATCGACGGCATCGGCAGAGACCGGACGCTTGCGCAAAGCAAGCGACAAACTCGCGCGTAGCTTTCCCGATTCGAAGTCGGTTCTACTGCCATTCTTCTTGACGACAGCTGGCATTGCCAACTCGACCCGCTCAAAGGTAGTGAAGCGCTTGTCGCAGGCATTGCAGCGACGACGCCGACGAACACTATCACCCTCCTCCGAGTCGCGGGTATCGAGTACTTGAGTGTCTTCGCTATGGCAGAAGGGGCAGCGCATCGTCAGTCTCTTTCAGGATCGTTTGTTCGCGCCCCGGCCATCATTACCTGGCGTACACCGGATGTGCATCAGTCAGTTTTTTGACTTCAGCCTTAACGCGTTCAATCGTCGCCGCGTCATGCGGGTTATCAAGCACGTCCGCAATCAGATGACCGACCTTCGCCGCCTCGGCTTCCTTGAAGCCACGCGTCGTCATCGCCGGTGAGCCCAGACGGATGCC
>JAIXQV010000125.1 GCA_027485535.1 Oxalobacteraceae bacterium
AGCAGGCGGCAGTTCATGCGGCGGATGCTTACTCGCGTAGTTCCAACAAGGTAGGTGTGTGCCTCGTGACCTCTGGTCCGGGCGTGACCAATGCCGTGACCGGTATCGCCACTGCGCATCTTGATTCAATACCCATGGTGATCATCTCTGGGCAGGTGCCGACCCATGCGATTGGTCTGGACGCCTTCCAGGAATGCGACACCGTCGGTATCACCCGGCCCTGCGTTAAGCACAATTTCCTGGTCAAGGATGTGAAGGACTTGGCGGCAACGATGAAGAAAGCTTTCTTCATCGCGACCACCGGCCGTCCGGGCCCGGTGCTGGTTGATATCCCCAAAGACATCACGATCGCAAAGACGACTTACGAGTATCCGAAGTCGGTCGAGATGCGCTCGTATAAGCCGGTCGACAAAGGCCACGCCGGTCAAATTCGCAAGGCAGTTCAACTGTTGCTGACAGCTGAGCGCCCCATGATTTACACCGGCGGCGGTGTGATCTTGTCGGATTCCGCGCCCGAATTAAACAAATTGGTCGATAAGCTCGGCTACCCCTGCACCAACACCCTGATGGGGCTGGGTGCCTATCGCGCGTCCAGCGATAAATTCGTGGGTATGCCCGGCATGCATGGCACCTACGAAGCCAACATGGCGATGCAGAACTGTGATGTGCTGATCGCGATTGGTGCGCGTTTCGACGATCGCGTGATCGGTAACCCGAAGCATTTCGCGAGCCTGCCACGCAAGATCATTCACATTGATATCGATCCCTCTTCGATCTCCAAGCGGGTGAAGGTGGATGTGCCGATCGTCGGTAACGTCAAAGAAGTATTGCAAGAATTGTTGGCGCAAATCGATACCTCGGACATCAAGCCAAATGCAACTGCGCATGCAGCCTGGTGGAAGCAGATCAACGAGTGGCGCAAGCGTGAGTGCTTGAAATACGCGTCCTCGGACGAAATGATCAAGCCGCAGATGGTTGTCGAGAAGCTTTGGCAAGTGACCAAGGGCGATGCTTTTGTGACCTCGGATGTCGGCCAGCATCAGATGTGGGCTGCGCAGTACTACGGCTTTGACAAGCCGCGTCGCTGGATCAACTCCGGTGGCCTTGGCACCATGGGTGTGGGCTTGCCCTACGCGATGGGCGTGCAAATGGCCAACCCTGATGCAACGGTGGCTTGTGTCACTGGCGAGGCATCGATACAGATGTGTATACAAGAGCTTGCTACCTGCAAGCAGTATCACCTCACGCCAAAAATCGTTCTATTGAACAACCGTTATCTAGGCATGGTGCGTCAGTGGCAAGAGATTGACTACGGCTCGCGCTACTCCGAGTCGTATATGGACTCGCTGCCTGACTTTGACAAGCTGGTCGAGTCGTTTGGTCACGTCGGTGTCACCATCACCAAGCCGGGCGATGTCGAGGGCGCGCTGCGTGATGCCTTCGCGATGAAAGACAAGCTGGTATTCATGAACTTCATCACCGATCAGGGTGAAAATGTGTGGCCGATGGTCAAGGCGGGCAAAGGTCTGACCGAGATGCTGCTTGGCTCGGAGGATTTGTAATGCGCCATATCATTGCAGCCTTATTGGAAAACGAAGCCGGCGCACTATCTCGTGTGGTGGGCTTGTTCTCCGCCCGCGCCTACAACATCGAGACGCTGACGGTAGCGCCAACCGAAGACCCAACGCTGTCGCGCATGACCATCGTCACCTCAGGGTCGGACGATGTGGTTGAGCAGATTACCAAGCACTTGAATCGATTGATTGAAGTGGTGAAGGTGGTTGACCTCACCGAGGGCGCTCACATCGAGCGCGAGCTCATGTTGATCAAAGTGCGTGCGGTCGGCAAGGAACGTGAAGAGATGAAGCGCACCGCGGATATTTTCCGCGGTCGCATTATCGATGTCACTGAAAAGACGTACACCATCGAGCTGACCGGTAACAAGTCGAAACTCGACGCCTTTATCGATGCGATTGATCGCGCCGCCATTCTGGAAACTGTGCGCACTGGTGGCTCCGGTATCGGACGCGGCGAGCGCATTCTGAAAGTTTGAACCTCATTACCATTACTTTTTTACGGGAACATCATGAAAGTTTTCTACGACAAGGACTGCGACCTCTCGCTCATCAAAGGTAAGAAAGTCGCCATCATCGGCTACGGCTCGCAGGGTCATGCGCACGCACAGAATCTGTCGGAATCGGGCGTCAATGTGGTAGTCGGTCTGCGTAAGGGCGGCTCCTCATGGACCAAGGTTGAGAAAGCTGGCCTGAAGGTCGCCGAGGTAAACGATGCAGTGAAGTCGGCTGACGTGATCATGATTCTTCTGCCCGATGAGAACATCGCGCAGGTGTACAAAGAAAATGTTGAGCCGCATGCCAAGCAGGGCGCCGTCTTGGCCTTTGCTCATGGTTTCAACGTGCACTACGGTCAGGTGGTGCCGCGCGCTGATCTGGACGTGATCATGATTGCGCCGAAGGCGCCGGGCCACACGGTTCGCGCTACCTACACGCAGGGCGGCGGTGTTCCGCATCTGGTAGCTGTGTATCAAGACAAATCTGGCATGGCGCGCAATATCGCGCTGTCGTATGCGATGGCCAATGGCGGCGGTCGTGCCGGCATCATCGAAACTAATTTCCGTGAAGAGACCGAGACCGATCTGTTCGGCGAGCAGGCCGTGCTGTGTGGCGGTACGGTTGAGCTCATCAAAGCAGGTTTCGAAACGCTGGTCGAGGCGGGTTACGCGCCCGAGATGGCTTACTTCGAGTGCCTGCACGAGCTGAAGCTGATCGTTGATCTGATCTATGAAGGCGGCATCGCCAACATGAACTATTCGATCTCGAACAACGCCGAATACGGCGAGTATGTGACCGGCCCGCGCGTCGTGACCGAAGACACCAAAAACGCAATGCGTCAGTGCCTGAAGGATATCCAGACCGGCGAATACGCCAAGAGCTTCATTCTCGAGAACCGCGCTGGTGCCCCGACGCTGCTGTCACGTCGCCGTTTGAATGCCGAGCATGAGATCGAGGTAGTGGGTGAGAAGCTGCGCGCGATGATGCCGTGGATTGCCAAGAACAAGATGGTCGATCAGTCGAAGAACTAAGTTCTAAGACAGTTGCACCCGGCATCATGCGGGAAGCGCTTGCAGGCGCTCCCCTCGCTCACCCTAAAAGCTGTGCACTGGCACAGCTTTTTTTACGGGCTCACGTGCTGTGGATTGCCAAAAACAAGATGGTCGATCAGTCGAAGAACTAAGTTCTAACGCGCTTGCACTAAAAGCCATCCGCAGGGATGGCTTTTTTCTTTACAGGGTCCCGATCTTCTTGCGCTCGGACATCCACTCATCCCAGTTCACCATCAAATCCCATTCTTCGCTCACCTCAGCGACCCGGCAGGACGCCGACATTACGGGTGATTTTGGTACTGTCAGACTCAACTGTACGCTGCGTTTTACAGAAAAACGGCCAGCACTAGCTTTGGTGTCTGGTGCGGGATTTGGAATAAGCGGGATCTCGATCTGCTTACGTTGCGATGACTCGTTATTCTCCGGCTTGCTGCTCTCTTCAGGATTAGCCAAGAGACGCGTGGCGTTGGCGTAGTGGGTTTGGTGCAAGCT
>JAIXQV010000235.1 GCA_027485535.1 Oxalobacteraceae bacterium
GGGTGATACACGCCAATGCACGCCGCTTGCATCACCGCCGGATGCGCCACCGCAATATTCTCCAGATCGATTGAGCCGATCCATTCGCCGCCGGACTTGATCACATCCTTACTGCGATCAGTAATCTGCAAGTAGCCCTCGGGGTCGATCACCGCGACATCGCCGGTCGGGAACCAGCCATCCTGCAGCACATCGCCGCCTTCGCTCTTGAAGTAGCCAGACACCACCCACGGCCCACGAACCAGCAAGTTGCCGTATGTGCTGCCGTCCCATGGCAACTCTTTACCCTCGTCATCGACGATCTTCATATCGACGCCATAGATGACGCGGCCTTGTTTTTCCAGCTTGGCTTGCTGCTCTGCCTCTGGCCATTGCTGATGGTGATTGAGCAGCGTACCAGCCGTGCCGAGCGGCGACATTTCGGTCATGCCCCAGGCATGAACGACTTCGACGCCATACTCACCGCGCAGCGTTTTCATCATCGCCGGCGGACATGCTGAGCCACCGATCACGGTGCGCTTGAAACTGGAAAACTTCAGCTGGTTCTGAGCCATGTAGGTCAATAGCCCAAGCCAGACCGTGGGCACACCGGCCGAAAAAGTCACCTGTTCTTGCTCGAATAACTCATGCAGCGATTTGCCATCCAGCGCCGGGCCGGGGAATACCATTTTTGCGCCGTTCAGCATCACGGAGTAAGGCAAACCCCAGGCATTGACATGGAACATCGGCACCACGGGTAGCACCACATCGCGCGCGGACACGTTCAGCGCATCTGGCATTGATGAGGCGTAGGAGTGCAGGAGCGTCGATCGGTGCGAGTACAACGCACCTTTTGGATTACCCGTTGTACCCGAGGTGTAGCACAGGCTGGAGGCCGAGTTTTCATCGAACAGCGGCCAGTCGTAATCCTCAGACTCTGCGGCCAGCAGGTCTTCGTAACACATGAGATTCGGAATCTTGTCGGAGGCTGGCAGATTCGCACGGTCGCACAGCGCGATAAAGCCTTTGATGGTTTTGCACAGTGGGGCAGCTGCCTCGATGATCGGCGTAAAGCTCAGATCAAACAGCAAATACTGGTCTTCTGCATGGTTCGCGATATAACCAATTTGCTCCGGATGCAGCCGCGGATTCAGGGTATGCAGCACCGCGCCCATGCCGGAAACACCGTAATAAGCCTCTAAATGACGATAACCGTTCCAGGCCAGCGTGGCGATACGGTCACCCATGCCGACACCTAGACGCGTTATCGCATTGGCGAGCTGGCGCGAACGACGATGACAATCGCGGTAGGTGTAGCGATGCACATCCCCTTCAACCCGGCGCGAGACAATCTCGACATTGCTGTAGTAGCGATCAGCATGTTGAATGAGCGATGAGATCAGCAGCGGCTGGCTCATCATGCGGCCCATCAGCGGGCTTTGCGGGTACTGCGCCATGGTGTCTCCGAAGCGGTGGTTCTTATTGGGAATCGGATTTTTGTGCGCCGCATAAGCCGCCGTCAATGGATTTCCATCTTGCAACGCAGCACATGCCGCGGATTCGGCGAGCCCGGCCTCGGTGCGCTTGGCAGCCTTCTGTCACAATGACGCACCATTGCCATGCGCCCGCCCCGGGCCAGCCACTATCGCGATGAATTCGCCCGAACATCCAAGTCATTTCCGGTATACGTTGTCCGAGCTTCCGCTGACGAACCGTTTCGCCAGCCTGCCACCGGCTTTCCATACCCGGCTCAGCGCCACGTCGCTGCCCGCGCCTTATTTGGTGTGCGGCAGTGAGGCAGCTGCCGATCTGATCGGGCTTGATCCCGAGGCCTTCAACAACCCAAACTTCGTTGAGGTTTTCAGCGGAAATGCCGAGCTGCAGGGCTCTTTGCCCTTGTCTGCGGTCTACTCGGGGCATCAGTTCGGCGTCTGGGCTGGTCAATTGGGCGATGGCCGCGCCATTCTGCTGGGTGAAGCGCCCGCGCCGCGCTCACCCACCGGCAGCATGGAACTGCAACTGAAAGGTGCCGGCAAAACGCCGTATTCCCGAATGGGCGATGGTCGTGCCGTGCTGCGATCATCAATTCGAGAGTTTTTGTGCTCAGAAGCGATTGCTGCACTCGGTATACCGGGTACCCGCGCCTTGTGCGTTATTGGCTCCGATCAACCGGTGATTCGCGAAACCGTCGAGACCGCTGCTGTGGTCACCCGCATGTCACCGAACTTCGTGCGCTTTGGCTCATTTGAGCACTGGTTTTGGAACGATCGGCCTGATGAGTTGAAGATACTCGCAGACTATGTGATCGCGCACAGCTACCCGCAGTTGGCGAATCAAGCGCAGCCTTACCATGCGCTACTGCGCGAGGTCACGCAGCGCTCTGCCGAGTTGGTCGCCCAGTGGCAAACGGTCGGCTTCATGCACGGCGTGCTCAACACCGACAACATGTCAATCCTTGGCGAGACCCTGGACTACGGCCCATTTGGTTTTATGGAAGCGTTCAACCCTCACCATATCTGCAATCACTCAGACCATCAGGGCCGATACACCTACCAAATGCAGCCGCGCATTGTTGAATGGAATTGCTATGCGCTGGGTCAGGCGATGCTGCCGCTGATGGGCGATGTTGATACCGTCAAAGACGCACTCACCGTCTACCAACCGACGTTCGAGAAGAAAATTGGCACCCTATGGCGCGCCAAACTCGGGTTGGAAACTGTGCAGACTGATGACGATGCGCTGGTGCGCGAGTTGTTAACCGTCATGGCCACAGGTCGTGTTGATTTTCCGGTGTTCTTCAGGCGGCTTTCTAATCTGAAATGTGATGACCCCGGCGCCGATGCGCCGCTGCGCGATTTGTTTATCGATCGCGATGCATTCGACGCTTGGTTAGTAAAATACCGGCTGAGGTTACGCTTGGAGAATAGCGTTGACGAGGCACGCAAAGTGGCGATGAACCGTGTCAACCCCAAGTTTGTATTGCGTAATCACCTTGCCCAAGCGGCGATTGAAAAAGCACAGCAAAAAGACTTCAGCGAAGTGAAACGTTTGCACCACATTCTGCAGCGCCCATTTGATGAGCAAGCCGAACATGACGCCTATGCCGACCTGCCGCCAGATTGGGCAGCGAGCATTAGCGTTAGTTGCTCTTCTTGAAACAGCCAAGTTAAATTCAAACTGATGGAAACCAAAAAACTAATTCGTTCTGACGCCGAGTGGCGCGAGCAGCTGGAGCAGCTCTCCTATGAAGTGACGCGTCATGCTGCCACCGAGCGCGCCTTCACTGGTCGCTACTGGGATCATCACGAAGCCGGTGTTTATCATTGCGTTTGCTGCGCTACGCCCTTGTTTGCATCGGATACCAAGTTCGATTCCGGCTGCGGCTGGCCCAGTTATTTCGAGGCGATTGATCCTGCCAATGTCGCCGAGCGTGTGGATCGCACCCACGGCATGATTCGCACTGAAATTCTGTGCAAAGTCTGCGACGCGCACTTGGGCCATGTATTCCCCGATGGCCCAAAGCCAACCGGTCTGCGTTACTGTATTAATTCAGCGGCGCTGACGTTTACGCCCAATCCCTGAGCCTACTTTCATGAAGCTGTTGTTCGACCTATTCCCGGTCATTCTATTTTTCGCAGTGTTCAAATACGCTGGCGCCCAGCCTGATGCAGCGCAGGCATTCGCCGCGCAGTACCTCACGTTTTTAGTGGCGGATGGCGAGATCACTGCCAAACAGGCGCCTATCCTGCTCGCTACCGCAGTCGCCATTCTCGCTACCTTAGGCCAAGTGCTTTGGCTGCTGCTGCGGCGCCGCCATGTCGACACCATGCTCTGGGTCTCGCTCGTGATTATTGTGGTGTTTGGTGGTGCCACGATTTACTTCCACGACGAGATGTTCATCAAATGGAAACCCACCGTGCTGTACTGGTGCTTTGCACTGGCACTGTTGGGTGCGCAGCTATTGATGCGCAAGAATCTGATTCGCTCGTTGATGGGTAAGCAAATGACCCTGCCAGACCCCGTTTGGGACAAACTCAATCTGGCCTGGAGTACGTTTTTTGCGGCGATGGGCGCGTTGAATCTGTATATCGCCTTTAATTTTCCGCTGGAGTTGTGGGTCAATTTCAAGATGTTCGGCTTCA
>JAIXQV010000120.1 GCA_027485535.1 Oxalobacteraceae bacterium
ATGCGCGAGATCATGCCCTGCCCAATAATGGCGTAGGCACGCGGACCAAGGCCGGTGCCCAGAAAGATGTCTTGAATATCGCGCCGGCGAACCGCCTGATTGTTGATGTAGTACGTGGAGGTACCGTCGCGCGTAAGCGTGCGCTTGACCGAGATTTCAGCAAACGTGCTCCACTGCCCTGCGGCTTTGCCTGCGGTGTTGTCGAACAGCAGCTCGACGGACGCCCGTCCGGCTGGCTTGCGGTTGGTAGTACCGTTGAAAATCACATCCTGCATCGACTCGCCGCGCAGCTCGGAGGCTTTGGATTCGCCTAGCACCCAGCGCACCGCATCGATGATGTTCGACTTGCCGCAGCCATTGGGCCCGACCACACCCACCAACTGGCCAGGCACCTGGAAATTGGTCGGATCAACGAAAGACTTGAAACCGGAGAGTTTGATGGAGGTTAACCGCACGACTTTTCCAACTTAAAAAAAGAGAAACCGGGCGGCAGGCCCGGCAAGTGAATTTCGAAGCGGCGTCATCATAACATTGGGGGGTGAGCCAACAGTATAATCAGCGGCTTTTTACCAAAACCCTAACGCCATTTCCCCGTGAATCCGCTGCTCTCCAAGCTCCAGCCTTATCCTTTTGAAAAGCTGCGTCAGCTTTTTGGCGGCGTCACGCCAAATCCTGATTTCAGCGCGATTAGCTTAGGCATCGGTGAGCCCAAGCACCCCACCCCGACATTTATTCAGCAGGCGCTAGCCGATAACCTATCTGGCCTGGCGACGTATCCCACGACCGCAGGCACGGATCAGCTGCGTCAAGCCATCTGTAATTGGCTGGAGCGACGCTACGACCTGCCCGCGCTCGACCCGGCCACCGAGGTGCTGCCCGTCAACGGCTCGCGTGAGGCATTGTTCGCGCTGGCGCAGGTGGTGATTGATCCTGCGGCCAAGGCGGTGGTGGTGTGCCCGAATCCGTTTTATCAAATCTACGAAGGCGCGGCTTTTCTGGCCGGTGCCGAGCCGTTTTTTGTTAACTCTGATCCCGAGCGTAATTTCGCGCCAGACTTTTCCACCGTACCGTCCGAGGTCTGGCCGCGGGTTCAGTTGCTTTATATCTGCACACCAGGCAACCCGACCGGCGCGGTGCTCACGCTCGACGATTGGAAAACACTTTTCTCGCTCTCAGACCAGCATGGTTTCGTGATCGCATCCGATGAGTGCTATTCCGAAATCTACTTCGGCGACAGCCAACCGCTCGGTGCGCTACAAGCTGCCCATCAACTCGGTCGTGGTTACCAGCGATTGATCGCGTTTTCCAGTTTGTCGAAGCGCTCGAACGTACCCGGGATGCGCTCTGGCTTCGTGGCCGGTGACGCCACCATCATGAAGCAATTCCTGCTCTACCGCACTTATCACGGCAGTGCGATGAGTCCGTCAATACAAGCCGCCTCGATCGCTGCATGGAACGATGAGCATCATGTCGAGCAAAACCGCGAGAAATACATTCAGAAATTCAAGCAAGTGACGCCGATGTTGGCCGAGGTGCTGGACGTGGCGCTGCCGGACGCTGGTTTTTATCTCTGGGCCAAGGTCGACAAGCTCGCGAACATCACCGACGCTGAATACGCTCAGCGACTGTACGCCGAATATAATGTGACGGTTTTACCGGGTAGCTATGTCGCGCGCGACGCGCATGGTCTGAATCCGGGGGCGAATCGTATTCGAATGGCGCTGGTGGCAGAGGTTGATGAATGCCTCGAGGCAGCGCAACGTATCGTTGATTTCACCCGCAAGCTGGCCGGCTGATTATTGTAGAACTTTATTTCTCAGCGTCCTCACACCGTAACGCTAAGCATCCATAAGAATTCAATCGTCGTTTTTTATAAAGAGAAGCCATGACCCAACAACTACAAAACCTCATCGATAGCGCCTGGGAAGAGCGAACTAATTTCTCGCCGAAATCTGCTCCGGCAGATGTGAAAAATGCGGTTGCGGAGGTATTGGAACTCCTGAACCAAGGTACGCTGCGTGTCGCACAAAAAGATAGCGGCAGCTGGGTCGTCAACCAATGGATCAAAAAGGCCGTGCTGCTTTCATTCCGCCTGGAAGATAACGTCGCCATCCCTGGCGGCGGCGGCATGCAGTTCTATGACAAGGTACCCACCAAATTCGCCAATTACAGCGCCGACGATTTTGCCAAAGGTGGCTTCCGTGTGGTGCCGCCAGCAGTCGCTCGGCGTGGCAGTTTCATTGGCAAGAATGTGGTCCTGATGCCTTCGTACGTCAACATCGGCGCCTATGTCGATGAAGGCACTATGGTCGACACCTGGGCCACCGTTGGCTCTTGCGCACAAATTGGTAAGAACGTTCACCTGTCGGGTGGCGTTGGTATCGGCGGCGTACTCGAGCCTATGCAGGCCAACCCAACCATCATCGAAGACAACTGCTTTATTGGCGCGCGCTCTGAAGTGGTGGAAGGCGTGATCGTCGAGACGAACTCGGTGATCTCGATGGGCGTGTACATCGGTCAATCGACCAAAATTTACGACCGCGCGACCGGAGAAGTGACGTATGGCCGTATTCCGGAGGGTTCGGTCGTGGTGTCTGGCAACCTGCCCTCGTCCGATGGCAAGTACAGTCTGTACTGCGCCGTGATCGTCAAGCGAGTGGATGAAAAAACCCGCGCAAAAACCTCAATCAACGAATTGTTGCGGGATTAATGATCACCCTGTACGGCATCCCCAACTGCGACACCGTAAAGAAGGCCCGTACCTGGCTTGATCAGGCCGGGCTTGCTTATCAGTTTCACGACTTTAAAAAAGCCGGTATCGACAAAAGTACGGTTGCCGGATGGCTGAAACAAGTATCGTGGGAAATACTCGTCAATAAAAAAGGCACCACGTGGCGCGGCCTGCCAGACGCCACGAAAGTCGCCGTTGTCGACGCCGCAACCGCGACAGCCCTGATGCTGGAGAACACCAGCGTCATCAAACGACCCGTGCTCTGCATGAATAATCAGGTGCTGGTAGGCTTCGACGCTGATCTCTACAAGAAAACATTAAAAGCATGAGCAAGACTCTCGCGCTGACCGAAGAACTGATCGCACTGCACTCTGTCACACCCGCCGATGGTGGTTGTCAGCTGAAAATGGCCGAGCGCTTATCGCCTCTCGGCTTCCAGTGCGAGACCATCGCCTCAGGTGATGTCACCAATCTGTGGGCGCGGCGTGGTAGCGAACAGCCACTGCTGGTATTTGCCGGTCATACCGACGTGGTACCCACTGGCCCGCTTGAACGGTGGAGTTCAGATCCGTTCACACCCACGCATCGCGATGGCAAGCTGTACGGTCGCGGCGCGGCTGATATGAAAACTTCACTCGCGGCGATGGTGGTCGCGGTCGAAGAATTCGTCGCAGCGCATCCTAATCACAAGGGCTCGATCGGCTTCCTGATCACCAGCGATGAAGAAGGCCCAGCGATTGACGGTACCGTGATCGTGTGTAATCAGCTAAAGGCGCGTGGTGAACAACTCGACTACTGTATCGTCGGCGAGCCAACCTCGGTAAAGCAGATCGGTGACATGATCAAGAACGGCCGCCGCGGAACGATGTCCGGCAAGCTGGTCATCAAAGGTATACAAGGACATATCGCGTATCCGCATCTGGCGAAGAATCCGATTCATCTCGCCGCTCCTGTATTGGCCGAGCTGGTCTCCATTGAATGGGATAAGGGTAACGAATACTACCTGCCGACCTCATGGCAGATGTCGAACATCCATTCCGGCACCGGTGCATCGAATGTGATTCCCGGCGAGTGCGTGATCGACTTTAACTTCCGCTTCTCGACCGCGAGCACCGTCGAAGGCCTTCAGCAGCGCGTGCATGACGTGCTCGACAAGCATGGCCTAGACTACGACCTGAAATGGACCGTCGGTGGCCTGCCTTTCCTGACGCCACGCGGCGAGCTGAGTCATGCGCTTTCATCAGCAATTAAGGCCGAGACTGGTCTCGACACTGAACTATCGACAACCGGCGGCACATCGGATGGCCGCTTCATCGCGCAAATCTGCCCACAAGTGATCGAGTTCGGTCCGACCAATGCGACCATTCACAAGATCGATGAGCACATCTGGGTTTCAGAAATCGAACCGCTGAAGAACATCTACCGGCGTACGATGGAAAATCTGCTGCTATAAGCAGACCGCGTTGATGCCGGGATCTGCATTGGCGTTTGCCATGGTCAAAAACCAGTAAGCAGATACTGTCAGGACTACTGCAAGCACCGAAAAATCGGGAAGACCGTTCCAGTAGCTGAACCAATCGCCCTTACCCGCCACGAAGCATCCTGTCAATTTCATCATTGAAAGGATGTACGATGTCGGTTTCCCAGTCCCACCCCAAATTCTCACCATCAGCGACGGCGCTGCCTGTCACCACCGCTTCCGATAGCGGTACAACAAACAGCACGAGCGGAATGCCACAAGTCCGTTCGCGACCGATCGGCGAGCACGCTCAATCATACGGATTTAAATGGAACAATCGAGCAGAACAGCATCGATATCGACGCGAGCTGGGTCTACCAGACATACACGCCGCGATCATCAATGGCGACTGGGATACGGCCCTTGAACTCGTCTGCGCCGAAGACCTCGGGCTGCAATGGCTTCCACCCGCCAGTCACAACAACTCGCCGTCTTGGACGAATACCCTTTTCAGCAAGAATGAAACCAAACAGCAATTTGCCATCATTGACATGGCAAACGCCAAGGTCCAATCAACGACCATTGATCCGGATGTCGTCGCCTATGGCGCCAATCTGCTAACGCTGTCGCTATTGATTCCCTGCCCGAAAGTTTTCCGGGATAAGGTATTTCAAATAGCGGCCGAACAGAACTCACCCTATCTCCACCTGCCAGATGGCAGTGGCCGAACTCCGCTTTGGATCGCGGTGGATAAAGGCGATATCGATGCCGTGAAGTTCCTGCTTGATGCCGGCGCGAGTTCGCTGTCTTCCTGCATCTTTGCTTCAGAGGGAGATAATGGTTCGCCGCTACAGTGGGCTGCCACCAAGGGTGACAAAGAGATTTACGCGCTATGCCTGCAAATGCCAGTGAATAATTCTCTGCGGTCGCACATTTACTATCTGCCGGAAGATTCTTTACACCTGCAACGGTGGGCGAAAAACAAAGATGAAGCGGATATTGCCTGGCTCGCTGACCGGTTTCCTCAGTTGGCACCAATTTTATTCAGTTTGCCAAACGCAACTGGCACCACTGTTTATCACCGCGGTCTCCTCGGGGACGAACAATGCAGGAACTTTGTCAGCTCCTTAGAAGCAAAGCAATTATCAGAATTCAAATACTTTCCAAATCTTTTCGCCGGAACTGACCCCCGCCTGGGCCCCAGCATCACCCTTTTATCGCTCTTCCCCCGAAGAGCAACTGTAGATGGTTTTATAGAAGTTTTGAAAATAGCGTGGGTCATCATGCGCGCTCAG
>JAIXQV010000242.1 GCA_027485535.1 Oxalobacteraceae bacterium
CCATCGGCACTGATGCGCAAGTACCGCGAAGTGCGTTTATCGCGCTTGGTCTAGCTGCTTTTGGCAGCGGAATGTCAATGCGGGTGGCCGACACGATGTTAGTTCGCTTGTCATCCGAGTTTTCGGTCACCGTGGGTACGGTATCTGCTGTCATCACCGCTTTTAGTGTGGCTTATGGCATCGCGCAGTTATTATTTGGTCCGCTTGGGGATCGTTACGGCAAATACTTTGTTATTGCATTCGGCTGCTTGTTTTGCTCGGTCACCACTTTATTGTGCGCAGCCGCTACCAATCTCTCTACGCTACTAGCGGCGCGGTTGCTCGCGGGAGCGAGTTGTGCCGCATTAATCCCATTATCAATGGCTTGGATTGGGGACGTGGTGCCATATGAGCGCCGCCAGGCGGTTCTCGCCAGATTCATGATCGGTTTGATTCTAGGTAATGGTGTGGGCGTCTTGCTCGGTGGTTTCTGTGCGGATTACCTGGATTGGCGTATCCCTTTCTTGTTGATCGCTGCCGCATTTTTATTCACGGGCGCCTATCTTTCACATTTGCGACGGCAACTCCCTCCACATGCAGTCGCCAAGGGTGATCTACAAGGTGAAGTATCGCAACCCTTGTGGACGTCTTTTGCCAAAGTAGTCGCTGTACCTTGGGCCAGAGTAATTCTTGCTAGCGTCTTCATCGAAGGCGCACTGGTGTTTGGGACCTTAGCCTTTATCCCGACGATTTTGCATCTACGATTAGGCATGTCCCTAACAGCAGCCGGGTCTGTCGTGATGTTGTTTGGTCTTGGTGGACTTTGCTTCGCAATTTTCTCACCCACCTTGGTGCGCTTGCTTGGCGAAGTCAAATTGATTCGTGCCGGTGCCTGTGTGATGGCGATTACCATGCTTACCATTGGCTATAGCCCTAGCTGGTGGTTCACCTTACCGGCTTGCTTTCTGTTTGGCTTAGGCTTCTACATGATGCACAACACGTTGCAGATCAATGCTACTCAGATGGTTCCTGCGCGCCGTGGTGCTGCTGTCGCTGCATTTGCTTCGTGTTTTTTCTTTGGCCAAGCGGTAGGTGTTGCAACAACAGGATATTTGTTGGACAAAACTGATACCGCGCATTTAAGTATTTTCTTTTCGACTGCTGTTCTAGGGGTTGGCTTACAACTTGCCAAGGCTTGCATGCGGCGCTGATCGTTGTGCTGGCTTGACGATTACGCGTTTGAAGTGGCAATAGCCTACTTGTCAGGCAATTAATTCATGCTATATCTCTTGTTTTCAATTTTGCTCCAACTAATTCGATGAGCTTCCTGACTTTAGATCTGAATCTGCTGCGAGTGTTTGATGCTGTCATGACAGAGCAAAACTTAACGCGCGCAGCACAGCGGTTGGCGATGACGCAGCCAGCTGTGTCGAATGCCGTCAAGCGTCTTCGGGATTCCCTTGGCGACGACCTATTAATCAGGACGGCTCACGGGGTAAAGCCTACTGCACGAGCAGAGTCCTTATGGCCTGCGGTTCGGCGTGCATTAGCTGAGCTTGAAGAAGCTGTAGCGCCACGAAGCTTCGAGCTTGATAAAGCACATGCCACTTTTCGTATGGCGATGGCAGACGCGACAGCCGCCCTGATTCTACCGCCCTTGGTTAGGGTAATTGAACAAGATGCCCCTGGTATCGATGTCCGTATGGTGCCATTAACCACACGCGAGCCTCGCCCGTTACTCTTGCGTGGTGATGTTGAACTGGCGATCGGTTTTTTCCCTGGCGTTGTTGCGCAGCTTCAAGGGTCTACCGAGACGCCTATCCGGCATGAACGGCTGTACTCGGGACAATATGTTGCTGTAATGCGGAAACTTCACCCTCTTGCAAAACAACCGCTGACGCTTGATCGCTACTGTGAAGCTAACCATTTACTAGTTAGCTTTTCCGGTCGGGCTCGTGGTTTGGTGGATGATGCATTGGCATCACTTGGGCGCGAACGGCGAATCCTGTTAACGGTAAATCAATTTTTCACAGCCGGGCAGGTGGTTGCAGCCTCTGACTTGGTGATGGTGATTCCAAAACACTTAATTAATGCTACGGGTATGTCCGAAGCATTGATACATCAAAACTTACCTTTCGATTTACCAGAAGTGCACATCGATATGTTGTGGCATGAACGCGATGGTAGAAATCCAGGTCACCAATGGTTACGCGATCAAGTTCGCAGGTCGAGTCAGCAAACTATGGCAAATTCAATTTGAGCGTTGGCGAAGTTAGTTTGAATCAACCGTGTCAGGGTAACACGCTTTTAACCCTCAAAATTCTTTCTTAGCAAACTCGAAGTGCCGCTGTAGTTCTAATAAAAAAGATTTTATATAAGAATAGTAGTAATTGATAAAGCAGGCGTGTTTTGGTGGATATCTCTGTTTTACCCTTGCTTTTCAATAGCTTAAGCGCGGGACAAAGCCTGTATGCATTCGTTTAAACTGGCGGACAGTTCTTGAATAAAAACGCGTGCTTGTTTGCTGACCTAGGTTGTGCACTTTCCAAGCAAGGCTTATCCAAAGCTTTGTCCACAACTTGCAGCGACAATATTGACAACGAGGCACCGGTTCGAGCGTTGATATAGATACCCTTGAACCTTAACGACATGATGGCAAAACGGAGTAACTCGTGCAATTGAAGGATAGTGTTGGTATCTTTGATTACATCATCATTGGTGCCGGAACAGCGGGGTGCGTACTCGCAAATAGACTTAGTCAAGACAAGGGTAGTAATGTGCTGCTGATCGAGGCCGGTGGTAAAGACGACTATGTTTGGGTTCACATTCCTGTTGGCTATCTTTTTTGCATTGATAATCCACGCACTGATTGGCGCTTTCGAACAGCCCCAGAGCAGGGTTTGAATGGAAGAAGTTTGATTTATCCCAGAGGGAAGGTGCTGGGTGGTTGTTCGTCAATCAACGGTATGATCTATATGCGTGGTCAAAGCCAAGACTATGACGAGTGGGCTGCGTTGACGGGCGACGATCGCTGGTCATGGCAGAAGGTCTTGCCGGTTTTCCTGAAATCTGAAGATCATCACGGCGGTGCGAATGAATTTCACGGTGCTGGTGGCGAGTGGCGAGTTGAGAAACAGCGCTTGCGTTGGCAGATTCTTGATGCTTTTCGCGAAGCAGCAGCTCAGACAGGTATACCTACCATTTCCGATTTCAACCGCGGTGACAATGAAGGGTGTGCTTACTTTGAAGTGAATCAAAAAAACGGGTTTCGATGGAACACTGCAAAAGCGTTTTTGAAAAGCGCCAGTAGACAAGGCAATTTGACCATCATGACAGGCTGCCATGTTCAGAAGCTTATTTTAGAAAAAGGTGAGCAGGGTATCCGTTGCAAAGGCGTCGAATTTACGGGTGGTGGCAAGCAGTGGACTGCCACAGCGTTTAAAGAAACTTTGTTGTCTGCTGGGGCGATTGGCTCGCCCCAAATTCTTCAGGGCTCCGGCATCGGCCCGGCGCACTTGTTGCAGCAGCATCAAATTTCACCCGTGATTAATTTACCCGGCGTAGGGCAAAATCTTCAGGACCATTTGCAGTTGCGCACGGTGTTTAAAGTAAGCGGCACAAAAACATTAAACACCATGGCCAGTACTTGGCTAGGCAAGGCAGCGATTGCTGCAGAATACGTGCTAAGGCGGAGTGGCCCGATGTCGATGGCGCCGTCCCAATTAGGTTTGTTTACGCGCTCAGATCCTTCCCAGGTTCGAGCGAACCTTCAATATCACGTGCAGCCGCTCTCATTGGAGCGATTTGGGCAGCCGCTTCATCCTTTTCCGGCCTTTACTGCGAGCGTTTGTAATTTAAGGCCAAGTTCACGCGGGTCGGTCGAAATCACCAGCGCAGACCCTCACCAGCCACCAAAAATCAGCCTCAATTATTTGTCGACGTCGGATGACCAAAAAGTTGCGGCAGATGCCATCCGCTTAACCCGTCGAATTGCTGCAGCACCAGCTTTGCAGCGGTTCACTCCGCAAGAATTCAAGCCGGGCCCTGAGCTTCACACCGAAGAGGATCTTGTTAATGCGGCGGGGGATATTGGCACCACCATTTTCCATCCTGTGGGTACCTGCAAAATGGGGGCATCGACAGATACAAGCGCCGTGGTGGATAGTGAACTACGCGTGCTGGGCATCCGGGGATTGCGGGTGGTGGATGCTGCTGTTATGCCGACTATCAGCTCCGGTAATTGCAATTCGCCAATTATCATGATCGCCGAGAGAGCGGCCGAATTGATTCGGTCGTCGACCAATTAGGCTTTGTGTCGGCCGAGTCCAACGGGCGCACTGGGTGTTTGTTAAACAGCATGCCCTGCATTCGCAATGGATTGACTAAGAGTGATCACTAACATAGCGGCGTTTTGGCGGCGGCGTAGCCTCTCAGGTTACCTCGCATAAATGATCATCGGCACAGGGATTGAGCCGTATCTCATCCTCGCGCTAGCCGCGTTGCTCGCGGGCCTTTTGGACGCGGTGGCAGGCGGTGGTGGCTTGATTCAGATTCCGGCCCTATTCGGCGTTTATCCGCAGGCTACACCAGCGACTCTGTTTGGCACCAACAAACTTTCTAGCATTTGCGGCACGGCTGTTGCAGCGAGAACCCTCTGGAAAACCGTCCCGGTCGACTTCGAGCTTTTGCTGCCAGCGACAGTCAGCGCGCTTTTGTTCAGTTTTGCGGGCGCTTGGGCCATGTCTATTGTGCCGCCGGACATGTTCAGAAAAATCCTGCCGCTCATTTTGGCGCTCGTGGCAATTCATGTCTTCAGGCATAAGGATTTCGGCGCAGAGTCAGGCGAGGGCGTAAGTGGCCAGAATAAAACGGCGGCGGCCTTGTTGCTGGGTGCGGTGATGGGTTTCTATGACGGGTTTTTTGGCCCCGGCACCGGAAGCTTTCTTGTCTTCCTACTAGTGAGATTTTTCGGCCAAGACTTCTTGCGGGCCTCGGCGTCGGCAAAGATCATCAACGTAGCTTGCAACCTGGCTGCACTTGTCTGGTTTGTCCCTAACGCAGAACCATTGTGGGCGATTGCCATGGTGATGGCGCTGTCAAACATGGCCGGCGCATGGCTGGGCGCGCGGTTGGTCATAAAGGAGGGGGCGACTTTCGTCAGGAAAGTGTTTTTGCTGGCGGTGCTCGCATTGATCGCCAAAACCGCGTGGGATGCATTTGTGCGGTGACCTTGCACGTGTTTCACGTGAAACAACCCCTATCGAATCAACGGCCCCGCCTCGGGAAACAAACCATTGTTCCACGTGGAACAGCGCTGACCTGGCTTTGCTGGGGCGCTGGTTGGTTAGTTTTGACGCTAAATCCCCGTATAATCCAGCCTCTGTTTGTCAGGGGTGGTGCCGCCTTACATGGACTTTCCAGCGGAATTTGACGTTATTGTCGTGGGCGGTGGCCATGCGGGCACCGAAGCGGCCTTGGTCGCTGCGCGCATGGGCCAGAAAACCCTGCTGTTGACTCAGAACATCGAGACGCTGGGGCAAATGTCTTGTAATCCCTCGATTGGCGGC
>JAIXQV010000116.1 GCA_027485535.1 Oxalobacteraceae bacterium
CTCGCTTGCCGAAAGTCCAGATCTGAAAACGAATCCTCTGCTCGACCAGATTACGGAAGCACTAGTGCAATTAGAAGCTCGGCTTATGGTGCAGGCTCGCGAGATGCGGCCAAGTGAAGAGTATCAACAAATTCGCGCAGCGACTCAGGCAGTACAAGCCGCAGCGCTGGCGTTACAACTTTATAGCGCTGGGCGCCAAAACAGCGTTCAGTAATTCGACATCCTTTTTCCTCACCAGGAGGCAATCATGGCACTTCCAAGCACCGGATTAAAGAATATCTATGAAAAGATCGAGCCCATGATGCAGGGCAATGAAGATCTGTTACGTACACAACTTGGTAATATCAACGATGGGAGCGAGATCACAACCGCGCAGCTGCTTCGATTACAGTATCTTATTGCGCGCTATACGGTGACTGCGACAACCTTCGCAAATATCGTTAAGGAGATGTCCGATTCGTTAAAGGGAGTTGCCACAAAAATCGGTTGAGCAGGTCGTGGCAGACCGAGCTCTCACGAACTGGGTTCTGTTAGCACATCATGTCCCAGCAAGCTGCCCTTCGCGGTAGCGCTTAGGGCATCGTCTTGCGGCAGTCACTAGCCCAGATGCTCCAACCTGATCCGGCTCACCTTGCCAGCGACGGTCGGTAGCAACTCGATGGCGGCGATGGCGGCATCAGCGTGTTTTTCTTTTGTCTCGTGCGTGAGGATAATCAGGTCGGTCTGTGTCTCGCCCTCGCCGGCTTCTTTTTGAAGCATGGCGTCGATCGAGATCGATGCATCGGCCAGGATACGAGTGACGTCAGCCAATACACCGGGCTTGTCGGCGACGCGCATGCGAAGGTAGTAGCTGGTAGTGACTTCTGACATCGGCAAAATGGGGGTGTCTGCCATTTCATTCGACTGGAATGCAAGGTAAGGAACGCGGTGCTCTGGATCGGCAGTAGCGAGCCGGGTAATGTCGACCAGATCGGCGATCACTGCAGATGCGGTCGGCTCAGCACCCGCGCCTTTGCCGTAATACAGCGTCGCACCGACTGCGTCACCTTGTACCAAGACAGCGTTCATCGCGCCTTCAACATTGGCAATCAAGCGAGTCGCAGGAATCAGCGTGGGGTGCACCCGCAACTCGATACCCGCCGAAACACGACGCGCGATACCCAGTAGTTTGATCCGATAGCCCAACTGCTCTGCATAGCGGATATCGGTGGCAGACAGCTTGGTAATGCCTTCGACGTAGGCTTTGTCAAATTGAACTGGCACGCCGAAAGCAATCGCCGACATGATGGTGGCCTTGTGCGCGGCATCAACTCCTTCAATATCAAAGGTCGGATCAGCCTCTGCATAGCCGAGTGCTTGCGCCTGCTTCAACACGACATCGAAGTCGAGTCCTTTGTCGCGCATCTCGGACAAGATGAAATTGGTGGTGCCGTTGATAATGCCGGCGATCCATTGGATACGATTTGCGGTCAATCCCTCACGCAGCGCCTTGATGATAGGAATGCCGCCCGCCACTGCCGCCTCAAACGCGACCATGACGCCCTTCTCCTCGGCAGCGCGAAATATTTCAGTACCGTGTTTGGCAAGCAGGGCTTTATTGGCGGTGACCACATGTTTGCCGTTGGCTATGGCGGTCATGACGAGCTCGCGGGCAATGCCATCACCACCGATCAGTTCGATCACGATGTCGATATCTGGGTGACTGACCACGCGTCGGGCGTCATTAACGATCTCGACCGAACCACCGGTCATCTGTTGCGCGCGTTCGGTGTCAAGATCAGCCACCATCACCACCTCGATCGCCCTACCGGCACGACGTCGAATTTCTTCTTGATTACGGCGCAGGACGTTGAAGGTGCCACTACCCACGGTGCCAATACCTAGCAGCCCGACTCTAATCGGTTTCATCACAGATGCTTTCATGTCAGTCGTTGTTTAACGTGCGTGGCGTCGACGGTAGCCATCAAGGAAATGCGCGATCCGACCAAATGCCGCAGCAAGATCGTCCATATTGGGCAAAAACACGACGCGGAAATGGTCTGGACTGGCCCAGTTGAAGCCAGTGCCCTGCACGATCAGAACGCGCTCTTCGGCCAGCAGTTCATAGGCGAATTGCTGATCGTCTTCAATTGGGTAAATCTTTGGGTCAAGGCGCGGGAACATATACAGCGCAGACTTTGGCTTGACACAGGAGACACCAGGTATATCAGTCAGCAGTTTGTGGGCAAGGTCGCGCTGTCGGGTCAAGCGACCTTGCGGTGCCACTAGGTCATTGATGCTCTGGTAGCCGCCGAGTGCGGTCTGAATTGCGAACTGACCCGGTACATTGGCACATAGCCGCATCGATGCCAGCATATTCAGGCCCTCGATGTAATCCTTCGCCAAACGCTTCTCACCAGAGACCACCATCCAGCCAGCGCGGTAGCCGCAAGAACGATAATTTTTCGATAGGCCATTCAGGGTGATGAAGAGCACGTCATCGGCCAGCGAGGCGATCGAGGTGTGGGTATTGCCGTCGTACAGTACTTTGTCGTAAATCTCGTCGGCAAACACAATCAGTTGGTGCTGGCGGGCGAGTTCAACGATTTGCTCTAGCACCTCAGTCGGGTAAAGCGCGCCCGTCGGGTTGTTGGGGTTGATGACGACGATGGCGCGGGTGTTCGGGGTGATCTTGCGCTTGATATCGTCAATGTCGGGGTACCAGCTAGCCTGCTCATCGCAGATGTAGTGCACTGGGTTACCGCCCGAGAGACTGACCGCTGCTGTCCATAAAGGGTAGTCAGGTGCCGGCACCAGTACTTCATCGCCGCTGTTGAGCAATCCATTCATGCTCATAACGATCAACTCAGAGGCTCCGTTGCCCAGATAGACATCGTCAATGGTGACGCCGGTGATTTTCTTTTCCTGGCAATACTGCATGATCGCTTTGCGTGGCGCGAACAGACCTTTGGAGTCGGTGTAGCCTGCCGCATTCCCCATATTTCGGATCATGTCCTGCACGATCTCTTCGGGCGCATCAAAGCCAAACGGTGCCAGATTACCGATATTGAGCTTGATGATCTTGTGGCCCTCTTCCTCCATCTGG
The DNA here is from genome assembly GCA_027485535.1 of Oxalobacteraceae bacterium. Classification (GTDB taxonomy): domain Bacteria; phylum Pseudomonadota; class Gammaproteobacteria; order Burkholderiales; family Burkholderiaceae_D; genus Pernthalerella. Next base: position 3,086 of record JAIXQV010000116.1, read on the forward strand.
CGAGCTTTCTCGAGCACCGGTCCGCGGATGTCGTAGCAGACGTCTGCCAGCTTGAGGGATTTCTGAATTGTTTTCACTGCCGACTCTTAAAGGGGATGGACCGGCTGGACACCTAGGCTTCCGCTCGGTAAACAGCCATTTTGCCCCAAGTTGGCTCGTTTTTCCATGCACATACCTGGGTTCGGGATAAAATCCGGTCTGCTATGAAGCTGCACGTCACAACGACCCAGCAATACCAGACGGTCACCGGCTACGACGATGACTGGATCGCGATCAATGCGATCCGTTTTGAGGACAGCCTGATCGTCTTGCCAGAGATCGCGCCAATGGCATGGCCGGTGAAGTCCTTTGAGGCCTTGCAGGCTAGCGATCTGGAAGCCATCGCTGCGCATACGCCCGATCTGCTCATTCTTGGGACCGGTGCCAAGCAGCGATTTGCCCACCCCCGACTCTTGAACGGACTTCTGACGCGGGGTATCGGGGTTGAGTGCATGGACAATCAAGCAGCATGTCGGACTTATAACATCCTGATGACCGAGGGTCGCAAGGTGGCGCTGGCCTTGATCATGCCGCAATCAGAATCAACGACGTAAAGGGTATCCATGAACGAACGTCCCTCCATCTTGAACATGACCGTGCCGGATTTCACCGCTGAAATGACGGGCGGTCAGGCTTTTCGCTTGTCCGAACATCGGGGCAAAAAAGTGGTTTTGTACTTCTACCCCAAGGACAACACGCCCGGCTGCACCGCCGAAAGCCTGCAATTTCGTGACCTGCACGACCGCTTCACGCGCGCAGGCGCTGAAATCTTCGGCATTAGTCGCGACAGCTTGCGCTCGCACGATGGCTTCAAGGGCAAACTTGGGCTGCCGTTTGAGTTGATTTCGGATACCGACGAAAAAGTTTGCACCATGTTTGATGTCATCGTCATGAAATCGCTATACGGTAAAACAGTGCGTGGCGTTGAGCGCTCTACATTCGTGATTGACGCTGGCGGCAAAATAGTGAAAGAATGGCGCGGAGTGAAAGTTCCGGGTCATGTTGATGAGGTTCTTGAATTCATCGAGGGCCTCGGCTGATATTATTTAAGCCATTGAATCTTTTAAAGTATTTACAAAAGCGGCTGTTTGAGAAGAGGGTGATTCACCTTCGGCTTGAACAGCCTTTCTTTTTTTCCGGACGGTATTTACGTACCGCCGGGTATTTACCAGCGTCTATTTTCAAAAAGAGGTTCTGATGCCCCTGCCTAAAATGCCCAGCAAACCCGCAGCATTACTCTCTCAGGCTGATTATCCGAAGGCAGAAAAAGGCAAAACCGTCCGACCAGCGATCGCGCTGGTGAGCAATACGGCAGTGGCAAAGGCCAAGACGGAGTTGGCCGCTGCTGACAAACCTGCCGAGCGCAAAGCACGGGCGGATAGCGCGGGTAAATCACAGACCAGCAAACTCGCCGACAAGCGCGGGATCACCAAACTGTTCGTGCTGGACACGAATGTGCTGATGCATGACCCGACTTCGCTGTTCCGCTTCGAAGAACACGATGTCTATCTGCCGATGATCACGCTGGAAGAGTTGGACAACCATAAAAAAGGGATGTCCGAGGTCGCTCGTAATGCCCGTCAAGTATCACGCTCGCTGGATGCGCTGGTGGCCGATGTTTCTGAGGGTGCGATTGATAGCGGCATCCCGCTCAATAAGTTGGGCAACAAAGATGCTGGTGGCCGCTTGTATTTCCAGACCAAGTTGCAGAACTGGGCGCTACCGGAGGGTCTTCCCGAGGGGAAAGCGGATAACCAGATTCTGGGCGTCGTGCGGGCGCTGCAAGCGCAACAGGGGCGTCCGGTGGTGCTGGTGTCGAAAGACATCAACATGCGGATCAAAGCGCGTGCGCTCGGTCTGCCGGCAGAAGAGTACTTCAACGACCATGTGCTTGAAGATACCGACTTGCTCTACGGCGGTATTCTGCAACTGCCCGACGATTTCTGGGTGAAGCACGGCAAGGGCATGGAGTCGTGGCAAGAGAACCGGCATGGCTTCAGCACCACCTATTACCGTGTCACTGGTCCGATGGTGCCGGCGATGCTGGTCAACCAGTTTGTTTACACCGAACCTAAAAATGGTGAAGCGCCATTCAATGGGCAGGTGGTACAGATCAATGGCAAGACCGCCGTGCTGCGTACGCTGCGTGATTACGGCCACAGCAGAAATAATGTCTGGGGCATCACTGCGCGCAATCGCGAGCAGAATTTTGCGCTCAACCTACTGATGGATCCCGATTGCGACTTTGTCACCCTTCTCGGCCAAGCTGGTACTGGCAAGACCTTGCTCGCGCTCGCTGCCGGTCTGGCACAAGTGCTTGAGTCGAAGGTCTACAACGAGATTATCGTCACCCGTGTCACCGTGCCGGTCGGTGAAGATATTGGCTTCTTGCCCGGTACCGAAGAAGAAAAAATGGGACCCTGGATGGGCGCGTTCGACGACAACCTGGAAGTACTCAACAAATCGGATTCAGATGCTGGTGAGTGGGGACGTGCAGCGACACAAGAATTGATTCGTTCGCGGATCAAGATCAAATCACTCAACTTCATGCGCGGTCGTACCTTCGTCAATAAGTACCTGATCATCGACGAAGCACAAAACCTGACGCCGAAACAAGTGAAGACGCTGGTGACGCGTGCGGGCCCCGGTACCAAGATCGTCTGCTTGGGCAATATCGCGCAGATCGATACGCCTTACCTCACCGAGGGCTCGAGCGGCTTGACCTATGTGGTTGATCGCTTCAAGGGTTGGTCACACAGCGGGCATGTGACGCTGGCGCGTGGCGAGCGATCCCGATTGGCGGATCATGCAAGTGAGGTACTCTGAAGGGCGCTCACAATCTCGCTAGCATCGTGGGTGCCGCCGCACTTTAGATTAAGTACTGTCGTCGTAGCATCAGCCTAGCCCGCGTACACGTCGCCGGCTAGGCTGATTTGCTCAGCGCTTTAAAGAATTTGGTGCCCTACCCACCAAGCGATGGCGGCCACAAAAGCCGAGGCGGGAATCGTAAATACCCAAGCCCACACAATGTTGCCCGCGACGCCCCAGCGCACTGCTGACATTTTGTGCGATGAGCCCACGCCAACGATCGCGCCAGTGATGGTATGGGTTGTCGACACCGGGATGCCCATCGCCGTTGCCATGAACAGCGTCATGGCCCCGCCTGTCTCGGCGCAGAAGCCCCCGACGGGTCTGAGCTTGGTAATTCGCTGACCCATGGTTTTTACAATACGCCATCCACCAAACAAGGTGCCGGCGCTAATGGCAAGGTAACAACTTACGATCACCCAAGTCGGTGGACTTGCATCCTCAGCAGCTACCATCCCCGCAGCGATCAGTAGCATCCAGATGATGCCCATGGTTTTTTGCGCGTCATTACCGCCGTGACCCAGGCTATACATCGACGCAGAGACTAGCTGCATACGTCTGAACCACTTATCAATACGTTGCGGATGTCCACGCACGAACAACCATGACACCAGCAGCATCATCAAGGATCCGAGAAGAAAGCCCAGCATCGGTGATAAAACAATGAAGGTGATTGTCTTGATGAGACCGGAGGCGATCAGCGCGCTGGTTCCTTCTTTCGCGACTGCTGCGCCGACTAAGCCGCCGATCAGTGCGTGCGAGGATGACGAGGGAATACCGTAATACCAGGTCAGCAGATTCCATGTGATGGCGCCGACCAGTGCGCCGAATACAACGTACTGATCAACGATGGACGGCTCGATCGTACCCTTGCCGACGGTCGTTGCCACATTCAACTGAAATACAGCAATGGCGAAGAAATTGAAGAAAGCGGCCAGCACAACGGCCTGATGCGGCTTGAGAACGCCGGTGGAGACTACGGTGGCAATTGCGTTCGCGGCATCATGGAAGCCGTTCATGAAATCGAACAGCAGTGCCAGCATGACTAACAGCGCCAGCGTGTATAGGCTGATATTGAGGGTCTGCATGGGTCAATTGATGCGAGATGATTCCGATAGGCTGGATCAGGCGTTCTCGACAATAATGCCCTCGACAATATTAGCGACATCCTCGCAGCTATCAGTCACGCTCTCGAGTATTTCATAAATCGCTTTC
>JAIXQV010000209.1 GCA_027485535.1 Oxalobacteraceae bacterium
ATGGCCATGGTTTCCAATTGAACGGTCGTCATGATGGCATGCAAGGCAATGCCTCAACCAATACCTCAACCAATACCGGTTTACTTGGCTATGGGTATCGCGTTAATGACACCCTCAAATTAATCGCAAGCACCTCGACGGGCTTTAGTGCGCCGCCCTTGGGCTATCTTTACGGCCAGTATGGCAATCCAAGTTTACGCCCGGAATTCTCGCGTTCGACTGATATCGGCGCACAGATTTCGCTATCCGAGCTTGAACTCCGTGTCACTTGGTTTAATGCCCGGATTCGGGATCAGATCGAGTACTCAAATGGTTTCAAAAATATCGGTGCAGCGCGTAATGATGGCGTCGAGATCAGCGGTCAGTTCAATCTAAGCGATTGGTCGATCAGGCCAAGTCTGACCTTACAAAATCCCCGAGATGCGGACACTGGGCAGCGGCTCGCTCGACGGGCAAGGGAGCTGGCAAGTTTATCCGCCGTCCGATCATCCGGTCCTTGGACATTCAATGTATCTGCAACTTACGCAGGTACGCGATTTGATGGAGATAATCAACTAGGATCGTATGTGCTTGCCGGTCTAAGTAGTAGCTACAAGCTGTCGAAAGAATGGTCATTGATCTCAAGAATTGATAATCTTTTTGATGAACGCTACCAAAGTGTCTACGGCTATAACCAGCCACCCCGGACGATTTTCGCCGGGGTACGTTGGCAGCAGTAAGGCGCACCGCTCTGGGTGCAACTCTGTTTAGGTAATCGGGATCGGGCCTGCGCGAGTTTCTCTACCAATCTTTAGATGATGAATATGCAGCCGCGAGATGTTCCATTGATCAAGGATACGTCCGTCTCTTTGCGCAACAACTCGCGCATGGACCGACCTTGGCTTAAGGCTTTTGCTGCGGTATTGATCCTGCTTGTGATCATCTTCATTGGTTTGGCTTGTGGTCCCGCCGGATGTAATGTCGATATCTTTATGCACGAGGAGATTTTGCAGGCACGGTGGGTGAGAGTTGTCATGGCCTGTGCCATCGGCGCGCTACTTTCACTTTCTGGTGCACTGCTGCAGCTACTACTACGCAACCCTCTCGCCGATCCCTACACTTTGGGTATTTCAGGTGGTGCCGCTGTCGGTGCTTTACTGAGTAGCTTCTTTGTACCCATTGGCGTTGTCGTAGTCGGTATGCAGTTCGGATCAGTTATGGGCGCTATCGCATCGATACTGCTGTTGTTTTTAATGGCGAAGCGTCGACTATTTGCACCGCCGACCATGGTCGAGGTACCCGGCATTGGTCTGATTCTGACGGGTGTGATGATTGCCTCGGGGTTTGGTGCAATCATCAGTTTATTGCTCGCGCTCTCGCCAGATACCGCGTTACGGGGTGCACTGTTCTGGTTGATGGGTGATCTGGACGTCGATAGCGTCAGCGGCTTGGTCTGGCTGGTACTTGTATTGGCAGGCGGCTGGTCTTTATGGCGCGCGCCACAACTCAATTTGTTGGCACACGGCGAGGCAACCGCACATCTGCTCGGCGTATCGGTGCCGCGATTGCGCTTGCAAGTATTGTTACTGGCATCGATCGCCACGGCAGCAGCAGTGTCATTCGCCGGTGCTATCGGCTTCATCGGATTAGTCGTGCCCCATGTTTGCCGTCTTGTTCTGGGTAATGATCAGCGACGCTTGTTACCTGCATCGATGCTATTGGGTGCCGCAGCTTTGGTGCTGGCTGATCTGGTAGCGCGAACGCTAGCGGCACCCATACAGTTGCCGGTTGGGGTAGTCAGCGCATTAATTGGCGTGCCGGTGTTTCTTTTTATCCTGTCGAGGAGAGCTTGATGCTAGCCCTCGAGGTCAACAATCTCAGCCTAACGCTTGGCAATCGTCGTTTGGTGACGGGCTTGAACTGGCAGGTTCGCCAGGGTGAGTTTTGGTGCGTGCTAGGCCGTAATGGCGCTGGCAAGAGCACGCTGCTACACGCGCTGTCGGGCTTACAAAGTATCGATGATGGCCGTGTCTTGATGATGGGCCGTTCCGTAGAAGATTTCACATTGGCCGAGTTGGCGAAGCTGCGCGGGCTGATGCCGCAGCAGATTGTTGATCGCTTCAGCGATTCTGTGGGTAATGCCGTGGCGATTGCACGAGCGCCGTGGCGGCTCGGTTCAGCTTGGCGGGATGATGATGATCGTTCGTATGTCACACCTGCGCTGGAGCGCGTCGGTATGCTCGACCGTATCGATGACGATGTGATGCATTTATCAGGAGGTGAGCGTCAGCGGGTTGCTTTCGCGGCCATGCTGGTACAGAACCCGGCGCTGATACTGTTGGACGAGCCATGCTCACACCAGGACATAGCGCAGCAGCAGGCCATGATGCGGCTGATACAGGAGCTGGCCGTGGATCATGCAGTGATTGCCTCGTGCCACGACATCAACCTCGCGGCACGCTTTGCCAGCCATGTGCTGCTGCTAGGAGAAGAGTTCTATTACGCGGGAAGCACGCAGGAAGTGCTTAATCCTGCAGTGCTGAGTCGGGTGTATGGCTGCGAGTTTGATGATACTGCGAAGGCTATCGTCGCAGTCTGAGCGCGGTACCCGAAGGCAGCTGATGCCGACTGGGCTATCGACTACGCCAGTCAGAAAATCATCGCTCGTTACCGTTCAGGCCTTCGGCCACAGAATCATCTGCGTGCAGCGAAATAGCGCGATAGTCTTGCCAGCAGCCGTCACGGTCGCATCCCATACTTGGGTGGTACGTCCTCGATGCACGGGTATTGCTTCGCATTCGACGCGTCCATCTCGCGCCGTACCAAGGTGATTGCTCTTGATCTCGATCGTCGTGAAACTTTGCGCACCTTCGGGTAAGTGCAGCATGCAACCAAAGCCACAGCAGCTATCGGCCAGCATGATGATAGAAGCAGCATGTAAGTAGCCATTCGGCGCGAGATGGTGGGGCTTTATCTCGAAAGCAGCGGAGACGCTACCTTCGCCTGCTGCGAGCAGTTCAAATCCGAGATGGTCGGTTAAAGTGCCTTGCGCAGCCTGCTTCATTTTTTCCAGAATGGCGGTATTCATCTTATTTCCTTGTCATGCTTGTCCGGGGATTAATTGTTTGTCTCGTTCAGCTTCTTAAAGACTTGGCCGGTGTGCTTTTCAGTGCGCTGTCGCGCTTGATCGATCTGCTCGCATAGCGCTCGGGTGGCTTCAATCAGACGAGGACCAGCACGATTCATCATTACGCCGTCGACGGTCAACAGATTGCCGCTGGTAACCGCTTGCATGCGTTTGAAAGATCGCCATCGCTCTAAGCCTTTACCTGTCTCATCGCTCACGATGATCATGTCGGGATTCGCTGTAAGAACGGCTTCTCGGCTAATGGTCGGTACCAGTGGTTTTAGCTGACCAAATACATTCAGCCCACCGCACAGCCTAATCGCTTGCGAGACGATATGGGCGTCATTTAGCGTCATTAGCGGCGTTGACCAGATCTGATAGAAAACAGTCACAGGTGCGCGCCCTGCGTATTGCTGCTGAAGCGTTTGCACGTGCTGACGAAACTGTTGTGCCTGTAACCGTCCTTCATCACGTCCAGCCAGTGTGCCAATTCGCTTAAGAGAATCCGCAATCGCCTCAAAGCTGCGCGGCTCGCTCTCAAACACGGTCAAGCCGAGCTTGCGCAGACGCTCGAGTTGGCGTCGATTATTGCCGCTACCCCAAGCGACGATCAAGTCAGGCTTGAGGGAGACAATACGCTCGATATCAAGATGGCCGCTACCGCCAACCGAGGGAAGCTGCTTAGCAGCCGCGGGAAAATCACTGTACTCAGATACGCCAACGACCTGTTGACCTGCGCCTGCAGCAAACAGCAACTCAGTCGCATGAGGCGACAGACTAACGATACGCTGCGCAGGCGCCGCTAATGTCACTGCATTGCCACTATCGTCCAAGACAGAGATGGTGGCAAATACGGTAGCGGGTACTGAGATCGACATAAGCACTATCGCCGCTGCGAATAGGGAACGCAGCGATAGTCTGCTCGTCATACCTCGAGGTTATCGATTAGGCGCGTGGACCCGATTTTTGCGGCGGCGAGAATCACCAATGGCGCTTGAGTCGCAAGATCCCCAGCCGTTGGGGGTTGTAGATCGATGCGTTTGCGGATGGCGAAGTAATCCGGTTGCCAGCCGCGTTGTGTCAGCTGATTAATCGCGCTTTTTTCAAGCAGTGATACATCTAGATCACCGCCCCGTATCGCATCAGCGACTCGGTTCAATTCACGAAACAAGGACGGTGCCTCGCTACGCTCGCTCTCTGACAAATAGCCGTTACGCGAGGAGAGGGCGAGGCCATCTTTAGCACGGTAAGTTTCGGCGGCGATGATCTCCGTCGGCAGTGCGAACTGGCGGGCCATATTCCGAACCATCATCAGCTGCTGATAATCCTTCTTCCCGAATACAGCCACACGTGGTTGCACGCAAGAAAAAAGCTTCATCACAATCGTTGTTACGCCAGTAAAAAACCCGGGACGGAAATGCCCCTCGAGGATATTACCCAGATCATTCGGGGGCTGTATCCGAAACTCTTGAGGCTCTGGGTAGATGTCTTTTTCGGTTGGCGCGAACAGCACATACACGCCTTCTTTCTCCAGCTTCTCCACGTCAGCTGCGAAAGTGCGTGGATATTTTTCGAAGTCCTCATTGGGACCAAACTGCAATCGATTCACAAAAATTGATGCTACGACCGGGTCGCCGTGTTTACGTGCCAGACGCATCAGCGACAAGTGACCGTCATGCAGATTACCCATGGTGGGTACAAATGCAGTGCGTAGCTGCCCTCGTAGCTGATCATGCAGTTCCGCAATCGACGAAATAATTTTCATCGTGACATTAAGAGATAGGTACGGATCGCGCCGATAAAGCCGGCCGGGTAGTGTTAGTTGGGAGCGTAAGAAAGGCGCACGTAGATGGGTGCGAACGCCTCGGCCTGCGTTATCTCGATCAGAGTTTCTTTCGCTAGTTCGAGCAGGGCGATAAAATTGACGATAACGACCGGTACACCACGCGAGGTTTCAAATAAATCCTGAAACTCGATGAATTTTGCGTTTTGCAGTCTGCGCAAGATTTGCGTCATGTGCTCGCGCACGGAGAGTTCCTCGCGCGTGATGGTATGTTTCTCGGTCAGCTTGGCGCGGCGCAAGAGGTCGTTCCAAGCCGCTTGCAGATCAGCGATGTCGACATCGGGGAAGCGCGTTACCACGGTCTGATCGATATACACCTGGGTGCGAACAAAGTCGCGTCCAACCTGTGGCAGGGTATCAAGCTGAAACGCTGCTAATTTTATCTGCTCATACTCGAGCAGACGACGTACCAACTCCGCGCGTGGGTCGAGCAGTTCCTCTTCGCCCTCGACCTTTTTGGCGGGCAGTAGCATGCGTGACTTGATCTCAATTAGCATCGCGGCCATTAGCAGATAGTCGGCTGCTAATTCGAGGTTACGTTTGCGTATCTGCTCGATGTACTCAAGATACTGCAGGGTGACCGCTGCCAGCGGAATATCCAGAATATTGAAGTTCTGCTTGCGGATCAGGTAGAGCAACAGGTCAAGCGGCCCTTCGAAAGCCTCGAGAAATACCTCGAGCGCGTCGGGCGGGATGTAAAGATCATTCGGTAATTTGAAGAGTGGCTCGCCGTACAGCTTGGCAAATGCGACGCCATCAATCACTTCCTGTGAGTCGTTGCTGAGCTCGGTTGTGGTTTCCACGTACAGGCCTTATTCGCTTTGGTAAACGTAGGCCTTTTGCTTGACCCGTGACTCCTGGACGCGGCGCATCTCTTCCAGATCGATTTTTTGCTTGTCCCACAGACGGGCGCGGCCCGACTGCTGCTCGGCTTCGAGCGTCGGATTGGTCTGCTTCAACTCGCTGATGAAACGAGTGATTTCGGAAACATAGGACGCTTGCTTGTTAAACAGGGGCATGGCGGGCTTCAGGAATCTGCAAGAGGCCGTATTTTACTCTTAGCGGATGCGCATACCGGGTTTGGCGCCCGGCCATGGCTCAAGAATGTACAGGCCGGGATCGGTATTCTCATCCTTGGCGCTGGCGGCCAGCACCATGCCCTCAGAGACGCCGAATTTCATTTTCCGCGGTGCCAGATTGGCAACTAACACGGTCAACTTGCCTTTCAATTGCTCGGGCTGATACGCCGACTTGATCCCTGAGAACACATTACGCAGGCGACCCTCGCCTACATCCAGGGTGAGTCGGAGCAGCTTGTCGGAGCCTTCCACTAGCGCGCAGTCGACGATTTGCGCGACACGCAGGTCGATCTTCAGGAAGTCATCAATCTTGATCTCGGCATCAATTGCTTCGATATCCGACACGGGAATTTCCTCTACCGCTGAAGTGGGTGGCTCGAATAACTCATCCAGCATTTTTGGATCGACGCGCGTCATCAGATGCGAATAAGGCTGCATGACATGCTGATCTGGCAGCGCGCGGTTGACGTCGTTCCATTGCAAGGGCGCGATATTGAGTAATGCTTCGACTTGAGCGGCTAGCTCTGGCAACACTGGCTTGAGATACAGCGTGAGAATGCGGAACGCTTCTAGTAGCCGTGAACAAACTTCTTGGGTGCGTGCGTTATTCGCTGGATCTTTGGCGAGCTCCCATGGCTTATTGGCATCGACGTAAGCGTTGACCCGGTCGGCAAGTTCCATCACAAGGCGTAATGCCTTGCCATAGTCGCGCGCTTCATACAAGGCCGCAAGCTCATCGGCAGCGCCGCGCAATTCGGACAGGAAGCTATCGTCTTGCGTTGCCCACGCCATCGCTAGCTTGCCGTCGAATTTTTTCGTGATGAAACCGGCAGCACGGCTAGCGATGTTGATGTATTTGCCGATCAGATCGCTATTGACACGAGCGATGAAATCATCCGGGTTGAAGTCGACATCTTCGACACGGGCGTTTAGCTTGGCGGCGATGTAGTAACGCAGCCATTCAGGATTCATTCCAATATCGAGGTAACGCAGCGGCGAGATCCCGGTGCCGCGCGACTTCGACATTTTTTCACCGCTGACCGTGATGAACCCGTGCACGAAAATATTATTCGGCACCTTGAAGTCCGAGAACTTCAGCATCGCCGGCCAGAACAGCGTGTGGAAGTAGGTAATGTCCTTGCCGATGAAGTGATACTGCTCAGTCGATGGGTCTGCCAGAAACGCATCAAAGTCGCGGCCCGTGCGCGTGAAATAGTTTTTTAGCGATGCCAGATAGCCGATCGGCGCATCCAGCCAGACATAAAAATACTTGCCGGGTGCGTCCGGAATCTCGATACCGAAGTAGGGCGCATCGCGCGAGATGTCCCAGTCACCAAGCCCGCTCTCGCCCTCGAGCCACTCGCGTGCCTTGTTCGCCACTTCAGGCTGCAAGCGCGCAGGATCGAGTGCCCAGGCGCGCAGGAAGTCGACACACTGCGGATCTGACAACCGGAAGAAATAATGTTCCGAGCTTTTCATGATCGGCGTGGCACCGGTCAGCGTCGAGTAGGGTTTCTTCAGCTCGGTAGGCGCATAGACTGCGCTACACACCTCACAGGCATCACCATACTGATCTTGCGCGCCGCACTTCGGGCATTCACCTTTGATGTAGCGATCGGGCAAGAACATATTCTTGACCGGATCGTAGAATTGATCGATGGTCCGCGTCGCAATCAGCCCTTTATCGCGCAGGCGACGATAGATTTCCTGCGAAAGAAAATGATTTTCAGGGCCGTCGGTGCTGTGCCAGTTGTCGAACGAAATATGAAAGCCATCCAGGTAGGCCTTGCGCCCTGAGGCGATATTGGCCACGAATGCCTGCGGTGTTACGCCCGCTTTCTCAGCCGCGATCATGATCGGCGCACCATGCGCATCATCGGCGCCAACAAAATGCACCTCATGCCCGTGCATACGCATGAACCGCACCCAAATGTCGGCCTGGATGTATTCCATGATGTGGCCGATGTGGAAGGGGCCGTGCGCGTAGGGCAGCGCCGTCGTCACGAACAACTGGCGAGGCGCGGAACGGGCAGCAGTCATGCTCATTGCAGTATGTCTGGAAAAGGGGAAACCGCGATTCTATCAGCGCGGGGCATGGCCGTTGCTGCGGATAGAATGTCGGCTTTTGCCCTGCGAGCTGCTCCATGACTGTCCGTACCCGCTTTGCGCCGAGTCCCACCGGCTATTTACACCTCGGCGGCGCACGCACCGCCCTGTTTGCCTGGGCGTATGCACGTCGATTTGGTGGCACTTTCATTTTGCGCATCGAAGACACCGACCTCGAGCGCTCAACGCCCGAGGCCGTGCAGGCCATCATTGATGGCATGCAGTGGCTGGGTTTGCAGCACGATGAAGGCCCGTTTTACCAAATGCAGCGCATGGATCGCTACCGTGAAGTGATCGCGCAGATGCTGGGTGAAGGAAGCGCCTACCACTGTTACTGCTCGCCGGAGGAGGTCGAGGCGATGCGCACTCGCCAACGCGCGGCTGGCGAGAAGCCTCGTTACGACGGTACATGGCGTCCCGAGCCAGGGAAGACGCTGCCAGCGATTCCTTCGGGGGTGCGACCGGTGGTGCGATTCCGTAATCCGACGGATGGTGATGTCAGTTGGGATGACGCAGTCAAGGGCAACATCACCATCTCGAACCGCGAGCTAGACGATTTGGTGATTGCACGCCCGGATGGCACGCCGACTTACAACTTTTGCGTGGTGGTGGATGACTGGGATATGCGTATCACCCACGTTATTCGCGGTGACGACCATGTCAACAATACGCCGCGGCAAATCAATATTCTCAAAGCTTTGGGTGCGCAGTTACCGATTTATGGTCATGTACCGATGATTCTCGGTGCCGATGGCGAAAAATTATCCAAACGCCATGGGGCTGTCAGTGTGATGGAGTATCCAGCGCAGGGCTATCTCCCTGAGGCCATGCTGAATTATCTGGCGCGTCTGGGTTGGAGCCATGGTGACGAAGAAATTTTCAGCATGACGCAATTTTGTGAGTGGTTCGATCTCGATCACTTGACGAAATCACCAGCGCAGTTCAACCCGGAGAAGCTGGCTTGGTTGAATAATCACTACATCAAACACACGGATAATGCGCGACTCGCAACGCTGGCAATGCCGGAGTTGATGCGCGACGGCGCCCGATTTGAAAATGCACCGCCGTTGGAAGACGTGATTGCGCTATTGAAGGATCGCGCCAACACAGTGAACGAGCTGGCGGATGCAATGATGCTGTTTTATCGCGAGCCAAAGCCCGACGCCGCGTTGCTGGCGCAGCATTTAACCGACGTCGCGCGGGCCGCCCTGCGCAGTTTTGCCGAAGCCGCACAGGGCATTGATTGGACTAAAGAAGCGATCGCAGCGCTGATCAAGCAGGTGATTACCGATCATGGGATGAAGATGCCGCAACTGGCGATGCCGCTGCGCCTGACGGTCACCGGACAGCTTCAAACCCCCTCGGTAGATGCCGTGCTGGCCCTATTCGGTCGGCAGGTGGTGCTCGACAGGCTGGCAAGCCATTTGAAATAATTCCGGCCCCGGATTGTCAGACATTCAAAGAAATGGCTATAATCTCGTTTCTGCTGCACACGGGGGTATAGCTCAGCTGGGAGAGCGCTTGCATGGCATGCAAG
>JAIXQV010000212.1 GCA_027485535.1 Oxalobacteraceae bacterium
GTGGTCGCGTTATGCCACCACTGCTGCTGCATCAAAAAGCTCTGATAGATCAGGCAGAAGGGCCAGCGCTGCCACTGCGGCGCGCGGAAGCGGCGATCCTGCTCTAGCGGCTCGATGCATTGCTTGTGCTCATTCGCGGAAAAGGTGCGCGACACATAAAGTAACAAGCGAATTGATTTGCGCGCTGCTTTTTCCATCAGCAGCTGCTGCTTACCGGGCGATGCCGACAGGTGTACCAGCCAATCTACCCATGCCAGCGCCATGCTACCGGGAGATATGAAGCCGGTGAAACGCCCCATCAGGGCATGCACCATGCGGTCGGCAGGCGTTGGCTGATCGATGTCGTCGATGCTCAGTCGTAAACCACCGTACTGTCCCGCACGATGCTCGCCAGCGCCGTCTTCGCGAATCTCAGCGGCTGTGATGTCCATGATCAGTGAATGTTTGAACAGTACGCCATAGCGCAGTGGTTCGGCTAAACCAACGCGATAAGGCAGAAGATTGACCAGCAAAGTATGGCAACAACCAGTTTCGCAAGCGGTAACGTGTAGCTGCCATCGACATTCTGATTACCAGCAGCGGTGATAAAACCATCCGCAGGCGTGATCGATAAATTGTCAGTCGGAGCAAGCTGTGCGGCTCACCTAACAGCTGTGTCTTGTAGCGATACCGCCCCCAGAGCAGATGACATTCGCGTCCACCCGCGCGGATGCAATCACAGACCGACCAAAAGCAGCACAACATCCCGAGCCGGTACGACGCCAACGCCGGATCAGCCGCAGACAGCAGCATCACATAATTGTCACCGATACGGCACGCGAGCGAACCACCACAGACACGATCACCAATGCGTGCGATACCCATCAGTCCCGCGTGACGGGCGAGTATCAGTAGGCGTGCGGTTTCTCGCCGGGAGACTTCTGCACACTTGCCACGCGCCGCCATGCTGTCTCGCTTGAAGCGGTGTAATTGTCGAATCACAGAACGCAGTTCATGCCCATGCATATCGCCAACTGCTTTTACTTCCCAGCTGAAATTAGGGAAATCCCGTTGCAAGCGATTGCCATAGCCGCGCAGTGTCTTGCGGGTCGATTTACCGATTGCGGGCAGATACTGATCAACGCTTTGCGGCAATGGGATTACATAGTTTTCGGAGAAGGCGTAATGCTGTAGCGGCCAGCCGACTAGCGGGTCTGACAGTGAGATCGCATTGAAGTGGATGGTCTTGATTTCGCGAAAACGCGTAAATACTGCGCGACTGAATGCGTCAGCAACTGCCTGCTCCAAGCAAAACATTTCGGTCAGCACCAGTGCCTGACCGAAACGCAGTCGAAACAGTAGGACACCAACGACCTCGCCATGCCGGTACCCGACCCACGTATGAGCCAAAGGCCGCTCAGTATCGCTCAAGCAAAAGTAGGAAAACGATGCATACAGACTACCGTACAAACGGTCGATCGCCTGGACTGCAAAATCAGGCACGGACTGCTCGTAGAATTCACTGAGAAGACTGCCTGCTTGCTCTGCATCCCGGTTGCGCGAATCTACAACCGCTGGGCTCGTCCTTTGCGGGGCAATCAGTAAACCATCCGACCCTTGCGCCATGAACCTCCCCGCAAAAACAGAGGCGCATTGTCGATCCGGATGATGAGTCGCTTCTTGCGAACTGCCAAACCGGCGCGGCGTCACTGCCGCTGCTCAAGTGATGGCGCTAAGGAGGACTTAAGGCGCGGCAATGCCGGCAGTACTATAGGAAGAATGTCGCCGGCGCCTACATCAACGTCGGCGATTTTTATGCGTTAGCGCAGTTCGGCGATCATCTCGATCTCGACACAACTTCCCAGAGGCAATTGCGCAACGCCGAATGCCGAGCGAGCGTGCTTGCCGACATCGCCGAATACCTCGCCGATCAGCTCTGAGCAGCCGTTAGTGACCAGATGATGCTCGGTGAAGTCAGGTGTGGAATTGACAAGGCTGACTAGCTTGACGATACGGCTGACGCGGCTCAGGTCACCACCGCAGGCAGCATTCAGGGTAGCCATCAAATCGATAGCCACCGCGCGCGCCGCTTCTTTGCCCTGCTCGGTAGTCATGTCACGGCCGAGCTGACCGACCCAGGGTTTGCCGTCTTTTTTAGCAATGTGGCCCGAGATAAAGACGGTATTTCCCGTCTGTACGTACATCACATAGGCGGCCGCAGGCGTGGCCACCGGTGGCAGGGTGATATTCAGGGACTGCAACTTGGCGTTGATCGACATGGGGCGCTCCGGCATCACAAAGGGCGGCGCATTTTACCCTGCGGGGCCTTGAATTCTGTGTCGCCGCCCACACCTGCTGGAAAATTATCAGCTTTTTATCTATTCACCTGACCAGCCGCGGCCCGCATTGGCCAAACTAGTTCATTCAACGAGGTAAACATGACCGTCGCCGAAAAACAAACCTTGGGCTTCCAAGCCGAGGTCAAGCAGTTGTTGCAGCTGATGATTCACTCGCTGTACTCCAACAAGGAAATTTTTCTTCGTGAGCTGATCTCGAATGCCTCCGATGCCTCAGACAAGCTGCGCTTTGAGGCCATCAATAACGATGCGCTGTTCGAGGGCGATAGCGCGCTCGGCATTACCATCGACTTTGACAAGGCCGCACGCACCATCAGCATCACCGACAAAGGCATTGGCTTATCACAGCAAGAGGCGATCGAGCATCTTGGCACGATCGCCAAATCTGGCACAAAAGAGTTTTTCTCGAAACTGTCCGGCGACCAGCAAAAAGACGCTGCGCTGATTGGTCAGTTTGGTGTTGGCTTTTACTCCGGCTTTATCGTCGCTGACCGCATCACCGTTGAATCACGCCGCGCAGGCCTATCGGCTGATGAGGGAGTGCGCTGGGAGTCTGGCGGCGAGGGCGATTTCACTGTTGAAACCATCAATAAGCCCCAGCGCGGTACCACCATCACACTGCATCTGCGTGAAGGTGAAGACGAGCTGCTTTCAGGCTGGCAGCTGCGCTCAATTATCCGCAAGTACTCGGACCATATCTCGCTACCCATACAGATGCGCAAGGAAGAGTGGGATGAAGAGAAAAAAGAAATGGTCGTCCGTGATGAAATGGAAACCATTAACCAAGCCAGCGCGCTGTGGGCACGCAGCAAGTCTGACATCACCAATGAGCAATACACCGAGTTTTACAAGCATGTCTCGCATGATTTCGCCGAGCCGCTGACATGGACGCATAACCGGGTCGAGGGACGCAGCGAATACACCCAGCTGCTTTACATCCCGGCGCGCGCACCTTTCGATATGTGGGATCGCAATCAGCGCAGCGGTATCAAGTTGTATGTGAAGCGCGTATTCATCATGGATGACGCGGAACAACTGATGCCCGTTTACCTGCGCTTCGTGAAAGGTGTGATTGACTCGAATGATCTGCCGCTGAATGTATCGCGTGAGATCCTGCAGGAATCACGTGACGTTAAAGTGATCCGTGAAGGCTCGACCAAACGCGTGCTCGGTATGCTCGAAGAGTTGGCGAATGCGGATGAGGCCGAGAAGAAAGAAAAGTACGATAACTTCTGGAAAGAATTTGGTCAGGTACTGAAAGAAGGCATCGGCGAAGACAGCAGCAACAAAGAGCGCATCGCCAAGCTGCTACGTTTTTCCAGCACGCAGAATGACAACGAGACACAGAATGTCGCGCTGGCAGACTATGTGTCACGCATGAAAGATGGCCAGGACAAAATCTACTATGTCACGGCAGATAGCTGGACCGCTGCGCGTAACAGCCCGCACTTGGAAATCTTCCGCAAAAAAGGGCTTGAGGTACTACTACTGACCGACCGCGTCGATGAGTGGATGCTATCGTTCCTCAGCGAGTTCGAGGGCAAGCAATTGGTCTCGGTCGCAAAAGGCGATCTGGATCTCGGCAACCTGGAAGATGAGTCCGAGAAAAAACAAAAAGAAGAGACTCAGGCCGAGTACAAAGAACTCATCGAGAAGATGAAGCAGTCACTGGACGAGAAAGCGGCCGATGTACGCGTCACCTTCCGTCTCACCGACTCACCCGCCTGCCTGGTCTCGGGAGAGCATGAGCTATCGGGCAATCTGCTGCGGATGCTGAAAGCGGCGGGTCAAAAAGCGCCCGA
>JAIXQV010000142.1 GCA_027485535.1 Oxalobacteraceae bacterium
CGTTCAACGAACTGATCAAAACTTAATTCAGGTTGTGCTGGGGTACCACCTGTTGGCTCAGAATGTGGCGAGGCTATTACTTTCTGCTGCGCGGTCACATCTACAGAACGGGCCTTCTCATACAACGCTTGGGCCTCCGGAGAAATTGATACGCTGCACTCCGATGTAGTTCGAGTTTTAACATCTGCGACGGAGTCTTTAAGTTTTGCTGCATGAGGCGACCCGCCTTGGTATCCAAGGCTGTTTAACGTCTGCCGCTGAAAGTTCAGACTGTTAATAGTCATAGCAAATAGAAGTTCGAAAAAACTAATAGTAGTTTTTTCGAAGCAAAATCGATGCCAGGCCATAAATCAGTAGAACGCAGGGGATTTCAACGCTTAGCGGCATCCACTTTCCGCTAATGGCAGATAAGAGCGGCAAAGGTATGCCAAGTCCTTCGAATCCCCTCCGTAAAGTCGGCAGGGACTTCACTTCTCTCCTAAAACGACAATGCCCCTCACGGGGCACTTGAAATACGTGGCGGAGACCGAGGGATTCGAACCCTCGATACAGGTTTAAGCCCATATGCTTCCTTAGCAGGGAAGTGCCTTCGACCACTCGGCCAGGTCTCCAAACCAACAACCCTGCAAAGTTTGCAAGGTTGAACAGCGGTAAATCAGTTACTTCGATTGGGCCTATCAGCCCTTCTCTAGCCCGAAACCTTTGTGCAGCGCGCGCACAGCGAGTTCGGTGTATTTCTCGTCGATCAGCACTGAGATCTTGATCTCGGAAGTCGAGATCATCAGGATGTTGATGCCCTCTTCCGACAGCGTGCGGAACATTTGCGACGCAATGCCTACATGGCTGCGCATACCCACACCCACTACAGACACTTTCGATACCTTGGCGTCACCCTCGATACCACCGGCACCGAGCTTGGCCTTGATTTCGCCGTCGACCAGCTTCATGGCTTTATCGTAGTCGCCACGTGGCACGGTGAAGGTGAAATCAGCACGGCTATCGACAGATTGATTCTGAATGATCATGTCGACTTCGATGTTGGCATCTGCCACTGGGCCAAGAATTTGGTAAGCGATACCGGGGCGGTCAGGTACGCCCATCACAGTGATCTTGGCTTCGTCGCGGCTGAATGCGATGCCGGTGATGGTAGCTTGTTCCATGTTCGATTCTTCCTCAAACGAGATCAGGGTGCCGGAGTTGGCTTCTTCCTCCAGCGGCATGAGCGGGTCGGTCAGCGAGGACAGCACCCGCGTCGGTACCTGGTAGTTGCCGGCAAACTCGACCGAACGAATTTGCAAGACCTTCGAGCCGAGCGATGCCATCTCCAGCATCTCTTCGAAGGTCACGGTTTTTAGTCGACGCGCCTCAGAGACTACGCGCGGGTCGGTAGTGTAGACGCCATCCACATCGGTATAAATAAGGCACTCGGCAGCTTTCAGTGCGGCGGCCACGGCCACGGCCGAGGTATCCGAACCACCGCGACCCAGCGTGGTGATATTGCCGTCACCATCAATTCCCTGAAACCCGGTGATGATGACGATGCGGCCCGCATTCAAATCCTTGCGTACTTTGACATCATCAATCGATTGAATACGCGCCTTGGTGTAGGCGTTGTCGGTCACGACCGGTACCTGCCAGCCGGTGTACGACACCGCTTGCTTACCAATCGCTTGCAACGCAATCGCCAGCAGCGCAACCGAGGCTTGCTCGCCGGTCGATGCCAGCATATCGAGCTCGCGCGGGTCTGGTGACGACGTGATTTCTTTGGCGAGGCCGAGCAGGCGGTTGGTCTCGCCGGACATTGCCGATGGCACCACCACGATCTGATGCCCTGCATCGTGCCATTTGGCGACACGGCGCGCGACATTCTTGATGCGCTCGGTTGAGCCCATGGATGTGCCGCCGTACTTGTGAACAATCAAAGACATGAGAAGCAAACTTGCGTCTGAACAAACCCGCGATTTTACATGGTGCAACGTGGAAAGCCAACGCTCTACGCGCCGGGCTCGCCCTGCCAGTGCATGATCACCCCACCCGGCGCATCGGCGACCCGTGCATCCATGCCCAAACCGGCGGCGAAGGCCAGCTGGCCATTGAGGTAGGCCAGCGGCAGCCAGGGCCGCTGCTGCGCCGGCAGCGCCGATTCCTGGAACAGATTCTTTAGCGTGCGCGAGGGCCTGGCCGGGTCTGGCTTGAGCCGCTCACCGCCCGTCCGCGGCTGGAGCGTCAGCGCACTGGCTTGCAGGCGCTGCGGGCAAATGCCACGTGTCTGCGCCTCAGCAAACAGCAGCGTGCCCTGCCACTCGGGTATGGTGATCGACGGCTCGCCACGCCACTGGATTTCCAGCGGCTGGTTGGGCGGCGATGCATGGCGCAACGCTAGCGCCATGAGCGTGCCCGCTCGGCGTTGCAGCTGCATGCCACACAATTCGAGGGCTGGCTGGGCATCGGTGCGCGCAACCAGCATTTGCGTCCGCAGCTGGTTCAGTTGCGCGCTGCTGGGGGCATAGGGCGCACCCTGCTGCAATAACCAGAAACGCAGCAAGTTATCGATGCGCCGCGTAGATAACTTAGCCATCGCCTCGATGCGAAGCGCGTCACCCTCTGCACAAGCGGTGAAATCAATCAGCGCGAGTTCATCGAGTAGCTGCTGCGCGCTCTGCCAGTGCTGGCTACTGCGCGCAACCGTGGCTGCCATGCCCGGATAGGTACGATCAATCAACGGCATGATCTGCTGTCGAATCGCATTGCGCCGGTAGCGGGTATCGGCGTTGGATTCATCCTGCACATACTCGATCTCAAGCGCAGCGGCCATGTGCTCCAGCTCCTTGCGCGAACATTCAAGCAGTGGCCGCCCGACTAACACATCGCCACCCGTCAATCCATGCGCCTCATGCAGATCAAGCATGCCGCCCAAACCACGCAGACCCGCACCACGGAATAACTGCAGCAGCACGGTTTCTGCCTGATCATCTTGGTGATGCGCGGTGAGCAAGAGCTGAACACTGTGAATCCGGCAAAGCTCACCCAACGCGGCGTAACGCGCCACCCGTGCGGCTTGTTCTATGCCCTCCTCGGCATCGCTATCCAGCTGAACACGAACAGCTTTGAACGGCACATCCAAAGCGCCCGCCTGCTGCTCGCAATGCATCAGCCAGGCGTCCGCATTAGGGCTCAGACCGTGATGCACATGAAACGCATGAAGTGGCATTGCGTGGCGCTGACAGTACTGCGTTGCGAGGTACAGCAGTACGGAGGAATCCAAGCCACCGCTATAGGCAATGGCGATAGCAACCGGCGGGTCAGAAACAACAACGCGCGCCAGAATTGCTTCCAGCGCGCGTTCGAAGCTCGTCGTGACGCTGTCGATGGCCTTAGTCAGTTTCGGTAATTTCCTTGAACTTTCCATAGCTCATCAGCTTCTCGTGCCGAGCAGCAAGCAGCTCTTTGGTCTTCATGCCTTGGAACTGCCGCAGCGAATCAGCGAGCGCACGCTTGAGCAGCACCGCCATTTGCTTGGGGTCACGGTGTGCGCCGCCTAGCGGTTCATTGACGATTTTGTCGATCAGATTCAGCGCCTTCAGGCGGTGTGCCGTCAGGCCCAGCGCTTCAGCAGCATCAGCAGCGCGCTCTGACGTCTTCCAGAGAATCGATGCGCAGCCCTCCGGTGAGATCACCGAATAGGTTGAATATTGCAGCATCAGCACGGAGTCAGCGACCGCGATCGCCAGCGCACCACCCGAGCCGCCCTCGCCAATAATGGTCGAGATGATGGGTACCTTCAATTCAGCCATGGCATAAAGGTTATGCCCGATCGCCTCAGACTGACCTCGCTCTTCAGCATCAATACCGGGGAAGGCACCGGGTGTATCCACAAAAGTGAAGACGGGCAGATTGAATTTCTCGGACAC
>JAIXQV010000059.1 GCA_027485535.1 Oxalobacteraceae bacterium
ATCATTTTCTCGATGACAGACAGCACCTGATCATCGCCAAGCTCAATGCGCTCATCCACTTCTCGCTGCTTGATCGCGGCGTTGATTAAACGGATGGTGGCCAACTTCTCGCTGTCTTTGGCGCGCATGGCGGCCTTCATGTCGTCTGACAGTGTTTCCTTGAGTGTCATAGGTGCTCCGGAAGAATGCCGGTCAGCGCAGTGGAAAAACCCGCTACGTCATCGGCAATGAATTGATGGGGATAATAAATAGTAAAACCCGCCGCGGAACAACTCCGGAGCGGGTTTTCAGATTTTGCCGACTCGCCATCTGGCGAGCCTGAGATCAGTACAGCTTCTTTGGCAGCAACTGGCTGCGGATGCGCTTGTAGTGGCGCTTAACCGCTGCAGCTTTCTTGCGCTTGCGCTCCGATGTCGGCTTCTCGTAGAACTCGCGTGCACGCAGTTCGGTCAGCAAACCGGTTTTTTCGATGCTGCGCTTGAAGCGACGCAGGGCGACCTCGAAGGGCTCGTTTTCTTTAACGCGGATAATGGTCATGAAAAATCAGTAATGGTTGGACAACGCCGAGCCCGACAGTATATCAGCGAAGTTAGTCAAACGGAAGTAAGCCGAGCGCCCAAATCATCCAGCCGGGAAAAATAATTCGATATCAAACCGACAATCCCGCCGCCACACCCGAAGCCCAAGCCCACTGGAAGTTGTAACCGCCCAGCCAGCCGGTCACATCCACCGCCTCGCCGACGAAATTTAGGCCCGGAACGGTCTGCACCATCAGGCTTTGCTGGGATAAGGCGCGGGTGTCGACCCCGCCCAAAGTCACCTCCGCCTTGCGGTAACCCTCCGAGCCATTCGGCGTCAGCTGCCAGCGGTTCAAGCTGTCGCCCAGCCGCCGGAGTTGCTGATCAGGCAATTCTGCTACCCGCACACCGGGATCAAACGCATTAGCGGCCAGCCAGGCCTCGGCCAGCCGGGTCGGCAAATACTGCGACAGCCAGTTCCCGATCGCTTTTCGAATCCCTGATTTCTGCTCAACCAGCACGCGCCCGACATCCAACTCCGGCAGCAAGTTAAGGCTGATCGCCATGCCCTCACGCCAGTAATTCGAAATTTGCAGCACCGCCGGCCCGGACAAGCCCCGGTGCGTGAACAGCAAGTCTTCACGAAACCGGCCACGCGACTTGCGTTCACCGGCTTCAATATCCACTTCCAGCGAAATACCCGCCATCGGCACATACGGTACCCAGCCAGCCGCATCAAAGGTCAAGGGCACCAACCCGGGGAGAGGGGCAATCAGGGGGATGTCAAACTGCTTGGCAATGCGGTAAGCAAAATCGGTGGCGCCAATCTTGGGAATAGACAAGCCGCCGGTCGCAATCACCAGATGCTCAACCCGTAACTCACCTGCACTTGTTTCAAGGCGAAAGCGCTCAGCCTCTTTCGACACGCGGTTGACCGTGACAGGCATACGCCACTGCACACCACCTTCGTCACACTCAGACTTCAGCAATTGAATAATGTCTTCTGCTGAGCGATCACAAAATAGCTGGCCCTTATGCTTCTCATGAAACGGGATTCGATATTTTTTCACCAGCGCGATGAAATCTTGTGGTGTGTAGCGTGCTAGCGCGCTGCGAGCAAAATGCGGGTTCTGCGACAGGTAATGCTGCCAATTCGCGTCGACGTTAGTAAAGTTGCAGCGACCGCCGCCAGATATTCTGATTTTCTCGGCCAGCTTCGGTGAATGATCGATCAGCACCACCCGCCGGCCGCGCTGGCCGGCCACCGAGGCGCACATCATGCCGGCAGCACCGGCGCCAATGACAGCAACGTCGAAAGTGTCACTCATGCGCGCAACTGCCGCGCAACATTCAAACAGTACTCCAGCTGCACGGTAATTGGCACTGGGATAGGCTGCTGACCGGCCAATGCCTCTTTGATCCATGCCGCCGTCGTTTGCGCATCACTCGCCGCGGGCAATATCGGCAACTCGTCATTCGGTGCCTGACGCTCGATCAATTCAGTGGCCTGACCTTGATGCAACCAGGAGACGGCATTCGCCCGCCTGGGATGAGCCACAGTTTCACCCTCGGTGCCGCGCATCAGAAACACATCACCACGTGCCGGATCAGCTACGGTTAGAAAATAGCTCGATAGCACCGGCAGGTACTCGGGATGCGTATAAGACACCAAGCGCAATGCAGCTTGCTGAAATGGCTGCATGATCTTGACCAAGGTGTGGGTCGAGTTGCGCAAGCCAAGCACGCGGCGTACTTGCAGCAGCTGATGAATTTTTGGGGCCAGCACACTAATCGGCATAAACACCGGAAGCGGTTTAGCTAGCGCGCTAGTCGCTCGCGTACGATCACTCAACGCTGCAATACCCAGCGCACTGAAAATCTCTGCCGTGGTGACCCGGCCCGGATCTTCACTCATGCCGTGAACCAGCACCGGCACACCTTCACGCGCCAGCAAAAGCGCAAGTAGCGGCGTCAAATTCGGTAACTGTCGCGAGCCGTTGTAGCTTGGGATGATCACTGGCGCAAACGGACCCTCAGGCGCTGTGAGCGTCTCAAAGGAGGCCTCGGCAGCCTCAAGAAAGCCCGCAATCTCGCCGACCGACTCACCCTTGATCCGCATGCCAATCAGTAATGCGCCGAGCTCAAGGTCGGATACATGACGCTCCAACATGGCTTCATAAACCGCACGCGCATCCGACTGCGACATATCGCGCGCGCCCTTCTTGCCGCGGCCGATCTCGCGGATGAATGGTGCAGCCTTAAAGGAGGAATTTGGGGGTGACATGCTGCTAGCTTACACGTCAAATATCACCGGCAGCATTTTGGCTGGACGTCTTCATCTACAATCCAATGCTTTAAGGCGCCACATCGAGCGTGGTAAAGCCACTCTTGCGCAGACTCATAAAGCTATCGGTATTTGAATGATCGTCCTCGGCGTTGAATCTTCTTGCGATGAAACTGGGCTAGCGCTCTACGATACCGAGCGCGGTCTGCTCGCGCACGCGCTGCACTCGCAGGTGGCGATGCACGAAGCCTACGGCGGTGTGGTTCCCGAATTAGCGTCGCGTGATCATGTGCGTCGAGCTATCCCATTGCTGGAGCAGATTCTTGACCAAACTAAGTTACCCCTAAGCGCCATTGATGCGATTGGCTACACCCAAGGCCCGGGCTTGGCCGGTGCGCTCCTGGTTGGCGCTGCGGTTGCAAATGCGCTCGGCCTCGCGCTGCAAAAGCCGGTACTCGGAGTGCATCATCTAGAAGGACATCTGCTATCACCCCTGCTATCTGAGCGGCCGCCGGTGTTTCCCTTTGTTGCGCTGCTGGGATCGGGTGGCCACACGCAACTGATGCGGGTTGAAGGCGTCGGGCAGTATGTGCTACTTGGCGAAACCCTGGATGACGCCGCCGGCGAGGCGTTTGATAAATCCGCCAAGCTACTCGGCCTTGGCTACCCCGGTGGGCCAGCGATTTCCCGTCTCGCAGAATCAGGCGACCCCTCGGCCTATGTGCTTCCGCGTCCAATGCTGCA
>JAIXQV010000089.1 GCA_027485535.1 Oxalobacteraceae bacterium
GCGGCATGCATCGCCTGACGCAGGCCGATGGCGTCATCCGCGAGTAATCTCATCCACGCACCTGCCCCGTTCGGCAGCGCTGATGCAGCAGCATAAACACCTGCAATCGGCTCAATCGCCTGGCGTAAAGCAGCCACGAGTACAGGTGCCGGGTCGGACGTGGTCAACGCAAAAAAGCTCGCCTGCGCCTGGTAGCGGCCGTTGATGCCGGGTCGGTTACTTTGTAATGTATCGCCATCAATTCGAAAGCGATCGCGCACCAACAAACGCCCTGCGGCATCGCGCACCAAGGTTTCTGACACATAGCTATCAAATACTTGACCACTCAGATCAGGGTCATGCAGTACCAGTGCCTCGCCCAGCAACACACGTGCGCCGGGGTGCAGTTGCACGACAACCTCATTCTGCAAGTTCGCACGCGGGAACATCACCAAGGGATCGGGCAAATACTCGAGCAAGGAATCTGGCTCGGCTTCAATCAATACACGGTGTCTGGCCTCTCGACCATCGTTCATGCTGTGCACGATGGTTGACGCCGCGGAAGTCAGATGCGCTTGCGTACCGGCCTGTGCGACAAAGCGCAAGCCCAGATCGTCGCCTTGAAAGATACCGCCCGAGCAGGATTGAAGATAGAGCGACGACATACCCACCGGGTCACCGGCAAAACGCAAGGTCCGGCCGAGATGAAATGGATAGCCCACCAACTGTCGCCCAACACCGGTATTGCCATTCGGGTGCTGAACAAACTCGATAAAAGCCTGCGGCTTGAAAACGGAAGCGATCGTCACAGTAATTTACTTAGTAATGAGGCTAACGGTCGAACAGCACATCGCTGGCGATACGCTCGACGATCTGATCCACACCGTCGCCCTTGGCACAGTTCGTCTCCAGCACCGGCCGACCCGCACGTACCTCATGCGCCTCGCGAATCATGCGCGGTAAATCAACATTCACATGCGGTGCAAGATCGACTTTATTAATCACCAGCAGGTCGCAGGTGAGGACGCCCAGGCCGCGCTTGCGCGGGATATCGTCACCGCCTGCGACATCAATCACAAAAATCCAGTAGTCGACTAAATCAAAAGAGAACGTCGACGCAAGATTGTCGCCACCGGATTCGATCAGGATGAGATCCAGCCCGGGGTATTTGATGCTGAGTTCCTCTGCCGCCTGAATATTCAGCGTGGGATCTTCGCGGATCGCGGTATGCGGGCAGGCACCGGTTTCTACTGCCAGTACGCGCTCGGGTTCGATCAGGCCACTTCGACGCACTCGATCGGCATCTTCCTTGGTGGTCAGATCATTCGTGATCACCGCCAGATTGGTACCGCGTGCGCGGAAGCGCGGGATCAACTGCTCGAGTAATCGCGTCTTACCAGAACCCACCGGACCACCAATGCCCACACGGGCCGGACCGGGGTGTGCCTTGGCCGCTTTGGCAAGCGCAGCTGCGGGTGTCAAGTCGTTCATCGTGTTTTCACTGAAAAGGTTGAATGGAACATTTAGCGGAACATATAGCGCTGGCACAGCGGCACTACGCTCGCCGGCTCACACGTAATCACGCGACCATCGATCATGACATCGAAGGTCTGTGGGTTGACCGTGATATTCGGGCAGGCATCGTTGTGCAGCATGTGCGACTTGTTCAACTTGCGGGTACCAATCGCCGGCAATAGCTGCTTGGTCAGACCCAGCTTGGCACCGGTGTTGGCTTGTACAGCAAGCTGGTTCACGAAGTTCACAGATATTGCTTTCTTCGCTTCGCCGAATGCGCCCCACTGCGGTCGCATGATGATGGGCTCGCAGGTCATCAGCGATGCTGCTGAATCGCCCATCGCGCCCCAGGCGATGAAACCACCCTTCACCACCAGCTCAGGCTTGACACCAAAAAAACCGGGACGCCAGAGCACGATATCGGCGATCTTGCCGTCTTCCAGCGAGCCAATGTACTGGTCAATACCGAACGTCTTGGCAGCGTTGATGGTGTATTTCGCGATGTAGCGCTTAATGCGTTCGTTGTCGCCGATACGTGATTTTTCTTCGGACAGACGACCGCGCTGATCTTTCATTTTCGAGGCTAGCTGCCAGGTGCGCGTGATCACTTCATTAATTCGCCCCATGCCCTGACTATCCGAGCCGAGCATAGAAATTGCGCCCATATCGTGCAATACATCTTCGGCGGCGATGGTCTGCGCACGAATCCGTGACTCCGCAAACGCAACATCTTCCGGCACCGCAGGATTCAGGTGATGACACACCATGATCATGTCGAGATGCTCATCGAAGGTATTGATGGTGAATGGATTGGTCGGGTTGGTCGACGACGGCAGGCAATGCGATTGCCCGGCTACCGCGATGATATCGGGCGCGTGACCACCACCTGCCCCTTCCGTGTGATACATGTGAATGGTGCGGCCCTTCATTGCGGCCAGCGTGTCTTCCAGAAAACCGGATTCATTCAGTGTATCGGTGTGCAACTGCACCTGAAAATCGTATTCGTCTGCAACCGATAAACAGGTATCGATCGTCGCTGGCATCGCGCCCCAGTCTTCATGGATTTTTAGTCCGAGACAACCGCCGCGCAGCTGTCCGATCAATGACTGCGGCTTGGAAGAAGTACCGCGACCCAGAAACCCGAAATTGATCGGCCAGCTTTCCGATGCTTGCAGCATCTTGCCGACGTTCCACTCACCACCGCAGTCGATACCCACGGTAATAGGTCCGAGCGAGCCACCGATGAGTGTGGTCAGGCCACTGGAAATCGCATGCTCACACAGCTGCGAAGAATCGAAGTGCACATGCACATCAATGCCACCCGGCGTGGCAATCAAACCCTCGGCGTCACGCACGGTGGTCGAGACACCGCAGATGAGTTTCGGATGCACACCATCCATCACTTCCGGGTTGCCGGCCTTGCCGATGGCGACGATCTTGCCGTCTTTAATACCGATATCGCCTTTGACGATACCAATCACAGGATCAATGATGGTGGCATTACAGATCAACATATCAAGCGCACCATCGGCGCTGTCATGCCCCGCTTTTAGTCCCATACCATCGCGCAGGGTTTTGCCACCGCCGTGCAGGCACTCGTCGCCCGGCACCGCATAATCATGCTCGATCTCGGCGAACAGCGAGGTATCTCCGAGACGAACTGCGTCGCCTTTGGTTGGGCCATACATGGCGGCATAATCACGCCTCGTCATCTTTGCCATCAGCTTCGCTCCGCAGAATGTCGCGCCCGTTCAGCGCGACCTTGGGTTTATTGGATAACAGCGTTTTTTATGCAACGGGCTTACGCGCCCTTGAAGCCTTGTTTTCTTGCTGCCTCTATGGCAGCGGCCTTGCGGTCGTCGCCGGTGGCGCCATCGGTGAGGCTGTTTAATCCATAAATCTCACGGCTACCACCGAACGTGGTGAGCGTGAATTCTTTTGCCTCGCCGGGTTCAAAACGAACCGCGGTACCCGCAGGAATATCAAGTCGCATGCCGAACGCAGCAGCACGATCGAATTCAAGCGCCTTGTTCACCTCGAAGAAATGGAAATGACTACCGATTTGTATTGGGCGGTCGCCCGTATTGGTCGCGCGCAGTACGATCTTGGGTCTACCGACATTCAGCTCAATATCACCGTCTGGTGTAATGATCTCGCCCGGGGTCACACTCTCGACCTTTTGTTTACCCGCGCGGACAGGGTCGTGCACTGTCACTAGTTTGGTGCCGTCGGGGAATGTCGCTTCTACTTGCAGCACAGGCATCAGTGCCGGCACGCCGGGCATGACGTCGTCAGAGTTGAGTATCGTAGAACCGAATGAAATCAGTTCAGCAACCGAGCGACCCTCACGCGCACCCTCGAGAATCTCATCAGCAATAATCGCGGTGGCTTCCGGATAGCTCAGCTTCAAACCTTTATTGCGACGCTTGCGTGCAATTTCAGCAGAGGTGTAAATAGTCAATCGCTCGAGTTCGGTCGGCGTAAGCAGCATGAGGCCTCCGTAGAATAAAAAGCTTAGTTGGCAAACAAACGTGCATCATGAACTTCATGACGCATCGCCGCGATTTCAGTCGCCGGGGTGTACGCATGAAAATCAAAACTTTGCGCACCCGTCATGGCAGTGGCTACGGGCGCAGATAACAATTGAACGACAGTGCTACGCACTCTCAGTAGTACCCGCTGCGCATCAAGGTGACCAATGACACCTAGCCGCAAAGCAGCGCTCACTGATCCGGTACATAGCAGATGCGCTGAGATAGCTCGCGCATCTTGCTCTGACATGCCTGTCGCCCACCACACGATGCCCTGTGCTACCGGCAAATGACCAAAGGCTTTTTTTTCTGCGATCAGCGCGCGATAGGTAGCCGCTGGGGCAGTTCCCAATTTCTCGTGCACACTCAACAAAGCACCACCCGCACGACGCGAGCCCTCGCGCAACTCAGTCGCCAGACTCATTGCCTCAAACTCAGCATCGATCTCGGCCAGTGCCGTCAGATCACCGGCAGCGCGATACCCCAGCACCAGCGCAGGCGCCTCCATGGAGGCCCATCGATATAACAACTGACCTTCGACGAATGTCGCGAGCGTGTCGGCATCTTTCACTTCTCTGTCTGCGTACAAGGTTTCCAAACCCTGAGAGAAAGAGATGGCACCACTCGGAAAAAAACTATCCGCGTGTTGTAGCGCGCTCAGCTGGCTAATGATGTCAGTGGCTGTGGACATGTCTCGCCCGTCCATCCGATAAGAACGGCGCCAGCCGCTCAAGGTAGCTGGCTGCTTCGCCCTGCATAGCGATCTCGATCACTTCGCCTGCGAAGCGCACAGTCCAATGCATGTTGCCCGAGAAGTAGCCGATCTCAAGCGCCGCCGCCGTATCACGTGGCTGAATTCGCAACCAGTCTGGCTCTTGCGTGCGCACGACGACTGCACGGTCATCCGTCAGTAACATCACCGCGCCATCGTAAAGCTGTGCCGAGCGATCCAGCATCAACGCGCACTCATTACCCGCGTCTGTCACAACACGCAGCCGACGACGCTGCGTATCTTCCTCGGACAGCGTGATGTATTCCACCTGACCATGGTGCTCGAGATGGTGCAATTTTTCGGCAATGACCGGATCAGTTACCGGCCCGACAACTTCTAGTAGTTTGAGCATGATGCGGTCCGGCGGAGTAAAAATCCTTGTGTCGAAAAGCAAGTTTCGCTAAGGTGAGTCTACCGAACAGGGGGCTTGCGGGCAAGAAAATCGGTCGTAAAAACGAGGGAGTTTTTACTGTTGAGACCTTCGCGCATGACACCCTATTTATCATGATGATAATCACCTGATTCTTAGCTAAACCATGCGGCTACATCGCGATTCAACAGCCCTGCTAGTGGTTGATATTCAAACCCGTTTGGCACCTGCCATGCACCAATCTGAGTCAGCGATTCAGGCGAATAGCGCCTTGATCCAAGCTGCCCGCCAACTCGATATTCCGATCTTCGCCAGCGAACATTGTGCGGAAAGAATTGGGCCAACCGTCCCCGATTTGCGGGCCCTGCTCAGAGATGATGAAATCCTCCCCAAGCGGCATTTCTCATGCGCTGATGATGACGGTATCGTACAGACGCTCAAGCACCTCGGCAAAAGCCAGATTGTGGTCACCGGTATGGAGGCTCATGTGTGCGTTCTGCAAACAGTGCTGGGCTTGGCGGAGCATGGCTACACACCCTATTTTGTCGCCGATGCGGTAGCGTCGCGTCACGCGCAGAATAAGGAGCTCGCCGCGCATCGACTCCGTCAACAGGGTGTACCGGTTATCTCGACCGAGATGGCACTATTTGAATGGATGGGTCATGCGGATCACCCTGCCTTCCGCGGCATTCTTAGCCTGGTCAAAAGTCTTTGACGGGTGCAGCTCAGGGGATTTATGAACGCAGCTTTTTAACGCTCAAGATTTCGTTGGCGTTGATAATCGAGCGCGCAATCTCTTCGGCCGTCACACGCTTTTGCATTGCCTGCTCGCGAATCACACGGTAGGCCTCTTCTTTTAAAATGCCATGCTGCGCGCAGAGAATCTCTTGCGCCTCGGCGATCTGCCGTGCTCCGCGCAACTTCGACTCCAATTGCGTAATGCGTTTTTGCTGTTTTTTGACGGTACTGTGCCAGTCGCGCGCCAGCACCAATACGGATAACAAACCAAACGAACGCACCGGTGATGCGACCGTCGCAATAGCACCCAGCCGAAGCACTGCTTCAATCAAGGTCGGGTTCTCATAAGCAATGATGGCAATCACCGGCGGAGCATCTTCACCGTGACACCACGCAAAATCTGCACCGAGCATATCGGGCGATAGCGCAAGAAACACCACGTCGGTACCTTCCGGCAAATCAGGGAGCGGTGGCCAAAATGCCTGCACCTGACAACCGATACGCTCTAGCTGCCGGGTCAAGTCCTGCCCATCTTGATCACGCGGGTGGAATACGCACACGCGCAGTGAGCGCAGGTCGCGCAAAATCTGTGGCGCCTCGCGTACGACGCGATTGCCAGAACGCGTCGGTGTCTTGGGCTTGACCATTAATCCTGCAAGGTCTCGAGGGCGAGTGTCCAGTCGCCCAATGAATGTGTGACCAAGTAGGGATCGGGCACCACTGCA
Organism: Oxalobacteraceae bacterium; assembly: GCA_027485535.1. Lineage (GTDB taxonomy): Bacteria > Pseudomonadota > Gammaproteobacteria > Burkholderiales > Burkholderiaceae_D > Pernthalerella. The sequence goes on from JAIXQV010000089.1 coordinate 6,631, forward strand.
TTCTTCGACGCGCGAACAATTGCGAATTCACCCTTTGAATTGACCCGCCCAATTCTCGGATACAAGTGGGTGTGATGATTGCTTGGCTCGACACGCACGCGTCCCTGCGGCGCGAGAAATTCACTTTCAAGAATTTGGGGCATCAAGACCGGCACGCTATCAGTACCTGCACTACGCATTGCATTGGCAAACAGGTGAACCTGAAAATACGCCGCTTCCCAACATGCATTGGGCCGAATCTCATCACCGAAACGCGCGCGGAAGCGCTGCAGGACACGATGATTTTCAGCTGAGTCGATAGAGGTGAAGTACGGTGCTGCCGTAAAGTGTCCTGCCGCAGCTGCCGCACCCATTTGTGCAACCTCAACCTCGGAGGTCGTCAGGCTCGCAATCGGCATTGATTTCGGATCCAGACCGGCCTCGGCATAGGCGCGATACAGATGCTGCGTCGCATCGCCGACCACGGTAGAGAAAATGAAATCCGGCTGCAGTTGCTTAATCTCGGCGACGATAGCTTCAAAATCTTTCGGCCCCGCATTCAGTGGCACATAGC
>JAIXQV010000250.1 GCA_027485535.1 Oxalobacteraceae bacterium
GAAGGTTTATCCGGATCTCCCCAACGCAGATGGCGAGCCCGAACAAGTTTTGTAGTTTCGATAGCCGGTGTTGCAATGACAGCGGCTATCAGCTCCAGACTTCGGACGCCGTGTTCGAATCGATGTGAGGCAGGCGGCCATTTGGCCGTGCAGTCGCCAAGCATTATTTTTGGAGGTTGAACGTGAGTCTCAATCTGAGTGACAAGAAGGCCGTTGTTGCCGAAGTCTCTGCCAAGCTCGTATCGGCACAGACGGTGGTGGTGGCCGAGTACCGCGGCATCGAGGTTGGGTCCCTGACCAAATTGCGTGCCGACGCGCGTTCGCAGCAGGTTTACCTGCGGGTGTTGAAAAACACCTTGGCCCGTCGTGCGGTAGAGGGCACTGCGTTTGCGCCGCTAGCATCCGAAATGACTGGTCCGCTGATCTATGCGATCTCGGAAGATGCGGTGGCCGCAGCGAAAGTCCTCAACGACTTCGCCAAGTCCAACGACAAGCTGGTTGTTAAGGCTGGTAACTTCGCAGGCAAGCCGCTCGACAAGGCTGCTGTGACTGCGCTGGCAAGCATCCCAAGCAAGGAAGTCCTGATCTCCCAGTTGCTGGGTGTGATGCAGGCGCCTGTTGCGGGCTTCGCACGCGCACTCGCCGCCTTGGCAGCGAAGAAAGAGGCCGAGGCAGCTTGATTCGCACTGCGAATCGCCTCGGTACTTTCAAGACCCTACTCGATACATTCCGAACTTAAGGAGTTTTTAAATGGCAATTTCTAAAGATGACATCCTGGAAGCCGTCGGTCAGATGACCGTGATGGACCTGAACGATCTGGTCAAGGCTTTCGAAGAAAAATTTGGCGTTTCAGCCGCAGCTATGGCGGTTGCTGGTCCTGCAGGCGCCGGCGGTGGTGGTGCAGCGGCAGCCGAAGAGCAAACTGAGTTCACGGTGGTGTTGACTGACGTCGGCGCGAACAAGGTTGGCGTGATTAAGGCAGTCCGCGAAATCACCGGTCTTGGCTTGAAAGAAGCCAAAGACTTGGTCGACGGTGCGCCAAAGCCAGTGAAGGAAGGCGTAGCCAAGGCAGACGCCGAAGCAGCCAAGAAGAAGCTGGAAGAAGCCGGCGCAAAGGCCGACCTCAAGTAAGCCAATCTCTTTGCGTTGCGCACCGGCCGAAGTGCAAAACCTGTCCGTCAGGGTGGGTTTTGGCTTCGGCCCTTACGGCATTTTTGTTGCGCTGGCGTGAACGACGATCAGGATGGTGGTACGCAGTAATGGCTGTCGAAGACGTTAACAAGTACAAGCGTCAACGGCATTTCTGGTTGTAGGGGAAAAGGGTAAAGCATTGAGGGTTCGTTGCGACGGTCGTGTGCCGCCTCGAGTCCTGAATTCTCTATCCTTCCCGTCACTCACGGAGTGTTCATGCACTACTCATTCACCGAGAAGAAACGCATCCGCAAGTCTTTCGCAAAGCGCGCCAATGTTCATGAGGTTCCTTACCTGCTGGCGACGCAGCTAGATTCTTATTCGGAGTTTTTGCAAGAGGGCGTGCCTACGTCCGACCGAAAAACCGAAGGCCTGCAGTCAGCGTTCAACTCGATTTTCCCGATTGTTTCACACAACGGGTTCGCACGCCTTGAGTTTTTGTCGTACTCGCTCGGCGTACCACCGTTCGATGTGAAGGAGTGTCAGCAGCGCGGGCTCACCTATGCGTCGCCTCTACGCGCCAAGGTTCGCTTGGTTATTCTCGACAAAGAATCACCGACTAAGCCAGTAGTCAAAGAGATGAAGGAGCAAGAGGTCTACATGGGCGAATTGCCCTTGATGACTGTGAATGGCTCGTTCGTGATCAACGGCACCGAGCGCGTGATTGTGTCGCAGCTGCACCGCTCGCCTGGCGTGTTCTTCGAACACGATCGCGGCAAAACACACTCGTCGGGCAAGTTGTTGTTCTCGGCCCGCATCATTCCTTACCGCGGATCTTGGCTAGACTTCGAATTTGATCCTAAAGATATACTGTATTTCCGCGTCGATCGCCGCCGCAAAATGCCGGTAACCATCTTGCTGAAAGCAATCGGCATGAGCGCTGAGCAGATTCTGGCGAACTTCTTCGTGTTCGATAACTTTGCTTTGCGCGCTGAAGGTGCGGCGATGGAATTTGTCGCCGAGCGTCTGCGCGGCGAGGTGGCGCGATTCGACATCACCGATAAAGCGGGCTCGGTCCTTGTTGCAAAAGACAAGCGCATCAACGCCAAGCATGTGCGTGACATCGAAGCTGCCGCCCTCAAACAAATTTCAGTGCCCGAGGATTATTTGCTCGGCAGGGTGTTGGCGACCAATATCATCGACGCCGATACCGGTGAGATCATTGCGAACGCAAATGATGAACTGACTGAGGAATTGCTGGCGCGTCTGCGCGGCGCTAACGTCGCCAACATACAGACGCTCTACACCAACGATCTGGATCAGGGCGCCTACATCTCGCATACCCTGCGTACTGATGACACCGCCGATCAAATGGCTGCGAAAGTCGCGATCTATCGCATGATGCGGCCGGGTGAGCCGCCGACCGAAGACTCGGTCGAAGCCCTGTTCAACGGCCTGTTCTACAACGAAGATCGTTACGACCTGTCAGCCGTCGGCCGCATGAAATTCAACCGTCGTGTCGGACGCGAAGAATTGACAGGCACGATGACGTTGTCGAATGAAGACATTCTGGCAGTCATCAAAATCTTGGTCGAGCTACGTAATGGTCGCGGTGAGGTTGATGATATCGACCACCTCGGCAACCGTCGTGTTCGCTGCGTCGGTGAGCTGGCCGAAAACCAGTTCCGTGCCGGCTTGGTTCGCGTTGAGCGCGCGGTCAAAGAACGTCTCGGCCAAGCCGAAGCGGATAACTTGATGCCGCATGACTTGATCAACTCGAAGCCGATTTCGGCAGCAATTCGTGAGTTCTTTGGTTCGTCGCAGCTGTCGCAGTTCATGGACCAAACCAACCCACTGTCAGAGATCACCCACAAGCGCCGTGTTTCGGCACTTGGTCCGGGCGGTCTGACGCGTGAGCGTGCCGGCTTTGAGGTGCGCGACGTACACCCTACGCATTACGGCCGCGTGTGTCCGATCGAAACACCGGAAGGCCCGAACATTGGCCTGATCAACTCGCTCGCTTTGTATGCGCGCTTGAACGAGTACGGCTTTCTTGAAACGCCTTACCGTAAAGTGATCGACGGCAAGGTGACTGATCAAATCGATTATCTGTCCGCGATCGAAGAGGGTCGCTACATCATTGCGCAGGCAAACGCGACGATTGATGCCAAGGGTAAGCTATCCGATGAGTTGGTGTCTGCGCGCGAGGCGGGCGAAACCATTCTCGTATCGCCTGAGCGTGTGCAATATATGGACGTGGCGCCGGGCCAGATCGTATCGGTCGCCGCATCCTTGATTCCCTTCCTTGAGCATGATGATGCGAACCGCGCGCTGATGGGCGCCAACATGCAACGTCAGGCCGTGCCTTGCTTGCGCCCGGAGAAGGCACTGGTCGGAACCGGTGTTGAGCGCACAGTCGCGATTGACTCCGGTACGACAGTGCAGGCCCTGCGTGGCGGTGTGGTCGACTATGTCGATGCTGGCCGTATCGTGATTCGCGTTAATGATGATGAGGCACAAGCAGGTGAGGTCGGCGTTGATATCTACAACCTGATCAAGTACACCCGTTCCAACCAGAACACCAATATCAACCAGCGTCCTATCGTTGAAGTCGGTGATCGTGTTACCCGTCATGACGTCATCGCCGATGGCGCATCGACCGATCTGGGTGAGCTAGCGCTCGGCCAGAACATGCTGGTGGCGTTCATGCCTTGGAACGGCTACAACTTCGAAGATTCGATCCTGATCTCCGAAAAGGTCGTGGCAGATGACCGCTATACCTCGATTCATATCGAAGAACTTTCGGTTGTCGCGCGCGATACCAAACTCGGGCCTGAAGAGATCACTCGAGACATCTCGAATTTGGCCGAAAATCAACTGGCGCGCTTGGATGAGTCGGGCATTGTCTACATCGGAGCAGAGGTCGAGGCGGGTGATGTGCTCGTCGGTAAGGTGACGCCGAAGGGTGAAACTCAGCTGACGCCGGAAGAGAAACTGTTGCGTGCGATTTTTGGTGAGAAAGCGTCTGATGTGAAAGACACCTCACTGCGCGTTCCATCAGGCATGGTCGGTACGGTGATTGACGTGCAGGTGTTCACGCGCGAAGGTATTCAACGCGACAAACGTGCGCAGCAAATTATTGACGACGAACTGAAACGGTACCGCCTTGATCTGAACGATCAGCTACGTATTGTTGAGGGCGATGCATTCCAGCGTCTGGAGAAAATGCTGATCGGTAAAGTTGCCAATGGCGGTCCCAAAAAGCTCGCTAAAGGCACCAAGATCAGCAAGGAATATCTGGACGACGTTGAGAAATACCACTGGTTCGACATTCGTCCTGCCGATGATGATGCAGCCGCGACGCTCGAAGCGATCAAGGAGTCGATTGCAGAGAAGCGTCACCAGTTCGATCTCGATTTCGAAGAGAAGCGCAAGAAGCTCACGCAAGGTGACGAGTTGCCACCGGGTGTGCAGAAGATGGTGAAGGTTTACCTGGCCGTCAAACGTCGCCTGCAGCCTGGCGACAAGATGGCGGGTCGCCACGGGAACAAGGGCGTGGTGTCGCGCATCGTTCCGGTAGAAGACATGCCTTACATGGCTGATGGCACACCCGCAGACATCGTATTGAATCCGCTTGGGGTGCCGTCACGTATGAACGTCGGCCAAGTGCTTGAGGTTCACCTTGGCTGGGCAGCGAAAGGTTTGGGCTTGCGTATCGGTGAGATGCTGCAAGCACAAACCAAGGCTGCACAAGTGCGAGACTTCTTGAAAAAGATCTACAACGAGTCCGGGCGCTCAGAAAACCTGGACGGGTTCTCTGACGCTGAAGTGCTCGAGTTGGCTGATAACTTGAAAGAAGGCGTTCCTTTTGCGACTCCAGTATTCGATGGCGCGAATGAGGGTGAGATTCATCGCATGCTCGACCTCGCCTATCCCGGTGACATCGCCAAACAGTTGGGTATGACGCAATCGAAGAATCAGGTCACGATGTATGACGGCCGTACTGGCGATGCTTTCGAGCGTCCAGTGACGGTTGGCTACATGCATGTACTGAAGCTGCATCACTTGGTCGACGACAAGATGCATGCACGTTCCACCGGCCCGTACTCACTGGTCACGCAGCAACCGCTGGGCGGCAAGGCGCAGTTCGGCGGCCAGCGTTTCGGCGAGATGGAAGTGTGGGCGCTCGAGGCGTATGGCGCGTCGTATGTGTTGCAAGAGATGCTGACTGTGAAGTCGGACGACGTGAACGGCCGTACCAAGGTGTACGAGAACCTGGTCAAGGGCGACCACGTGATCGACGCCGGCATGCCGGAATCCTTCAACGTTCTGGTGAAGGAAATCCGCTCGCTCGGTATCGACATCGACCTCGA
>JAIXQV010000224.1 GCA_027485535.1 Oxalobacteraceae bacterium
CCTCAGGTCCGCCATACTGATTCAAGTAGTCGATTTGTTGTTGATAGTGTTGATCGACAAAGGTTTCAACGGCGGCAATCGTGGCGTACACGGCGCGCGGTCCAAACAGTGCGGGCAATGCACCCGTCAGCCAGCCAGCAAGACGCCAAGGCCCGAGCAGGCGGCTTCGAAGTTGTGGCGACAGCCAGTCTTCAATCAGGCGTAAATGTTCTGATTCAGTCTCGCCATGGCTCTGTGCAAATGAGACCAGCTCGGGATAGCCGCGTAGTCTCGCGACAGCCACAATACCGCGATAGATATAAACAGCACCGGTTTCTCCTGCGTGATCCGAGCGCAACTCTCGCAAGAGATGTATCGGTAAGTTGGCCGCGACATTCGCCGTACCATCGGTTGTGCTTTGAAGCGTATGCTTTGCCGGTTCGTTCGTAGGAATATTCGCTGTGACGGGCACTGGAGGTGATGTCTTCTCCAGATGGACGGCGATGCGCTGCATCGTAGGGCGAACGCGTAAAAACCCCCGGTAGGCTACCTCGAACAGGAAAGGCATGCCCGGTAGCTGAGCGATACGTGCCAGCCACCGCCAGCCGGGCAGGCGTCTCCACATGGCGATAAAGGCTGCCGCGCCATCCAGACGCGAGCCATCGGCGCGTTCAACATGAAATCGTGCAAGCAGTTGGGCGCGATCATGGGCATAGGTGGGGCCAGCTGAGGCAGCGTCGCTAACGTCAACAAAACATAAAGCGCTTTCCTGATGCTTTTCAGCGAGGCCTTTTACATGGGCGATCTCTCGGCGGCAAAGGGGACACCCGCCATCAAATAGCACTTTCAAGACTTCGGGGGATTCTGCAGATTTCACGGAGGGGATATCGGTAAGAACACCGACCTATTTCAAAGTGAACCAGCGATTGGTAAGGACATCGATCTTCGACCACCAGTTCTTCTCATTCTGGATATTAAGCAAAATTTCATTGCGTATCTGGTAGTCGTAGTGGGATAGCGTGCGTTTTCTTTCTGCCTGCGAGCTGCTGATATTTTGGAGGTTTTTGAAATCGGCATCTTTCGCGTGGATTTTTGCCTCCATTTCAAGAATGGCATGTAGAAAGTCAATCTCAAGCCCAAGCGCGGACCAGTCACGCTTGGCAATACCGCTCTGCTGCTGTAGGGCTCCACGTTGGCTGATGAGTCCATTTTTTTGATGATCGATCAGTACCACCACCACACCTAAAACCACCAAAGACCCTAGCCAGAGCAGGCGCCCATCGGTATCGACCAAGAGAATAAAGATCGAGCAGAAAAGTGAGAAAAAAATGGTAAGAGCGATAGTTGAGAATAGTGATAACCGAGCAAGCCGGCGATCAAGCGCTTGCATATCATGAGCAAGGCTAAATGCGAGTTCTTTGGTCGCCTTTGCTAATTGGAGGCGACGGTTGTACTCAACTCGCTCTGCTTCGTTGAGCATTGCTACTCTGGCGCTAAGGTCGTCTAAAAGGCTCATCTCGCGACGCTCAACTAGATGGGTGCAGCGCGTTGGCGGGTTTCTGAGGGGAGTTCACCGAATAGCTTGCGATATTCTGCCGAGAAGCGAGGTAGATGCCAAAACCCCCAGTGACCGGCAATTTCCTGTACCGACATCTGATTAGGTAACTTTCTCAAGTCACGCCGGGCGCCGTTCAGTCGGATCGACCGAAGATAGTTTAAAGGGCTGGTCCCCACGACCTCAATGAAGGAATAGTTCAGCACCCGACGGCCAACGTTAAACCTCAAGCAGATTTCAGAGATAGTCGGAGGGTCCTCTTGCTTCGACAATGCCCAGTCGATGATTTCTCGAACCAGGTGACTGCGTGACTTGAAGCAGCGGCTAGGCGAGTCGCCCGGCTTGGCCGATTTTATCGCTGACACGACATTATTCAAGACGACAGATTTTAGGGTGCGTTGTACCTGTAGATGAGCGAAATGCGAAGGTTCAATCTCCTGCGGATTCACCACCGACGCAAGACAATCTCGTAATGCATGCAACTCCTCTGTTGCTGGCTTGAGAACCGCAGATTGTGAGACCGAGGAGGAATCAATCTCCTCAAGTGCTAAGAGTTGTATCAGTTCAATTCTGGGAACGGTCACTGCAAGTACATCAAATCGCTTTGGTGTAATTAAGTGAAAGCCGTCCCTGCCATTGAAAGCAACGACATCTTGTTCGGTAAAGTGCTTTCCTGAAAATAGCCCGGGCCCATCCATGGCCAGCGGGATCCCAAACACAACACAGTCATCGACAGGGCTGCCTTGCTGAAGCACGGACCGATTGGTTGTTTCTCGAAATACCTGAATCCCTAGAAAGCCGAGATCAGTTAGCTCGCCATTGAACCGGCCCGGGTCTAGCTGGTGATAGGTTTGATCCCAATCGGACAGGCAAGCGGCATGCTGCTCTGAGTCGTTGGAGGAGACTCGACCATAGCGGTAGTCGCTGGCTAAATTGGCGTTGGCCTTGGTGCAATCGACGCCATCGCCAGTCATTGGGATTGGGTGATTCTGCATATTGTTTTAATGGTGGCGCGGTGGCCCCAATTTTTTTATGACATTACCAGCGAATGACTGATTGCCGATAGTATTTCGAGCGAAAATTATATTGTTAATATACTAATCCTTGTTGCTAATTACGCTAGTTTTTTATTCGCTTTGAAGGCGCGCGCCTGAAAATTTTTCCGATTTTGGATAACACCTGATGCTTGGATTCTGGAAAACTGGGTAAAAAAAGAAACTGCTTAACAAATCAGGCTGAGCAGGGATTTCCACCAAGAGGAGGCGAAAGGTCGTGAATCGAATAACTTGGCTTTTTCAATTTCTGGTCCTGCTGGCGGGCGTCTCGCTGACCGCTCGTGCTGAGCTTGGTATAGAGACAGTGACCACGGTGGAACGGTTGCCGGCAGCGCACCCTTATCGGCTGTACTACACCGATGTCGCTTTACCGCATCTGCCGGACGGCAAGCTCGTCATCATCGATGGGCGAACGATGAAGGTGGAGGGCATGGTATCCACCGGATCCTTCGCGCAAACAACGGTATCTCCCGATCGCAGTGAGATCTATGTTGCGACAACCTATTACACCAAGCTTAATCGGGGTGAGCGCTTCGAAGAGATATTGGTATACGACGCCAACACACTGGCGCTCAAGGCAGAGATTCCATACCCAGCGCGTCATTCGCAGTCACTACCTTACCTGGCGACTTTGCGAACCTCGGCAGATGGCCGTTTCATCTATGTGCAGAATGCGAGCCCGGCATCGTCGATAGGCATCGTTGATCGGCAACTCGAAAAAATGGTTACTGAGATTCAAACGCCCGGTTGCTTTGGCTTGTATCCCGCTCAGAACGCGCTCCGGGTTGCCACGTTGTGTGGTGACGGCACGATGCTGACAATCTCGCTGAGCGCTGACGGTATGCCGATCGACAAGCAAAAAAGTCCGGAGTTTTTTGATCCAACGAATGATGCTTTGTTCGTCGCGCCGGCCCAAGACGGCGATGTCTATTATTTCCCGTCATTTATGGGCGATATCGTCAAGGTGGACGTCGGTGGTGAGGTCGCCAAGCCGACCGACCGCTGGTCGATGGCCTCCAAAAACGAGAAGCGGCAGGGCTGGCGCCCTTCGGGCTTCCAACCGATTGCATTGCACGTAGATAGTGGGACTTTGTATGCGGGTGTTCATAGCAAGGGCTATGAGGGAAGTCATAAAGACCCCATGCAGGAAATCTGGATTTTCGACGTTAAGACAAAAAAGCGCGTCGCTCGTAGCAAGACCCCCGCTGCCTTTGGCTTGGCGGTCAGCAAAGGCGCGGCACCGCGACTGTTTGCGTACAACACCGAGCATTCATCGATCATTGCATTTGATGGTCTGCGCAAGTTGAAGAAGGTGGCTGAAAAAGCGGGCTTTGGTGATACGCCATCACAGCTCGAAACACAGTAATCATTATGCTGACTGACTTCATCTTTGATCCGGTTGTTACGCGAGCCTTCGCGTCTATGCTGGCGATCATTCTGCTGGTTGGGGGCTGGCAGAAGCTGCGCGACATTGAAATTTTTGCCGCAGCGATGGAAAA
>JAIXQV010000153.1 GCA_027485535.1 Oxalobacteraceae bacterium
ATCCTCAGGCTTCAAAACGCTGCAGGAAAACCAAAAGGTTGAGTTTGATGTTGTTAGCGGCCCGAAAGGCCTGCAGGCAGCGAATATCAAGCCGGTCTGATGCGCTGAATCACCGATAGCAAAACAAAAAGCCCCGCCTTCGCGGGGCTTTTTTTCGTGCATTGCTTTCGATGAGTGCTGATCTGCTTAGCGACGAGCAACCCAGTCTCGCAGAACATCATTCATTCGCGTCTGCCAACCCTCGCCACTCTGTCTGAAGTAATTGATGACCTCGGTATCGATGCGAAGGGTCAGTTGCATTTTTTTGCCGGTTCCGACCGGTCGTCCTCTGAGTCGAGTTGGTCGGAGTTGCCTGATCTGCTCATCGGTCAGTGGTTGTGCATCAGGATCTGCAAGCGCGCCCTGAGTAATTTTTTCATCCTCAGCTGAATCCGGAACGATCAGGGTCAACCCATTACGTGTCTTGACAGTGTTCTGCATAAAACTTGATTTCCCTTACGTTCGCTTTCCGGAGACTGATGATTCGGCGGCATTCGGCGCGTTCTACAAACACCACGAAAAACAGTCTTGAACCAAGTGGCGCCAGACAGCACTGCCGTCGCTCGCCGTAATCTACTCGGTCATCGTCCCAAACAATACCGAACTCCCAATCCAACTCGGCTGCCAATGCCAGCGACATCCCATGCTTCTGCTGGTTGAGTTCGTCTTTGAGACAATCAAACTCCAAAAATATCGGGATTTATTATAACTACGTTTATTTGAGTATGGTGCGGAAAACGCTCGGTGGCGAGATGCAACAGCAGCGCAATAGTTAATCAAAAGAAAATTTAATGCTCGCACGAGCGACAGTTTGCATGAGGGAATTCGGGTTAAGCACCCGGTGATCACGAACTCACATCGAGACCACGTAGGCCCGCACGCCTGCCAGCAGCATCTCGATCGCAATTGCGGTCAAAATCAAACCCATCAGACGTTCGAACGCAGTCATCACCGCATCACCGAGTACCCGCTGTAAGCGCTCGGCTGCCAACAACACGGCCAGCCAGACGACCGCCACCAGCGAGATCACCGCTGCGTAGAGCCACATCGACATTTTTGCTTGCGATGAAAACAGTAGCACAGTCACGAGCGCCGATGGCCCGGCGAGTGCCGGAATGGCGAGTGGAACGATCAGCGGCTCGATCGCCTCGGCGTGAGTTTGTCCAAACACCCCCCCTGGCTGCGGAAATACCATTCGCAGCGCGATCAGAAATAAAATCACACCACCGCCAATACGGAGCGCGACCTCGCTCAGCTGTAGCGCATCTAAAAATGGCCGCCCGACCAACATAAACACCAACAGCAAGCAGAATGCGATCAAGCACTCGCGCAGCACGACACGATGACGTCGCTCAGGCGCTACTTGCCGCAAGGTGCTGACAAACAGGGGCACATTGCCGAAGGGGTCAGTCACGAGCAGCAGCAGAATAAAGGACTGGAAGAAACTTTCGCTCATGCCGCGTCGCCGCGCTTGAGGGCTCGGGATGTGGCGGCATTCATCGACGGTGCGCTCGCGTTAGGATGATTTAGCTTCGGGTTAACATGCGGTAAATGAATTACGCCAACTGAATAAAGGGAGCACGTCCTTGAGTTTTCCTGATCACGACCGTTCGCGTCGAACATTTTTATTGGGAAGTCTCGGCGTCGCCGGTGCCTTGGTGGTGGGGTGGACCCTGCTACCGCCGCGCCAACGCTTGCACGCCAGTCCGCCGATAAGCTGGCCGGGGCATAAATATCCGTTGAACGGTTGGCTCAGTGTAGCCGCCGATGGCCGTGTCACTGTGATGCTCGCCAAAAGTGAGATGGGTCAGGGCGTGATGACATCGCTGGCGATGCTGGTGGCAGAGGAGTTGGACGTGCCGCTTGCCTCAGTTGACTTAATGCAGGCACCGCTGCGCGCGATCTATGGCGATACATCGATGGCGGCAGATGGCCTGCCGTTTCATCCGGATGATCAGGGCTTGGTGAAGCGTGGCGCTCAGTGGATGTCGCGCAAGCTAATGCGCGAGCTGGGTTTGATGGTGACCGGTGGTTCGTCGAGCATCAAAGATAGTTGGTTACCGATGCGCGAGGCAGGCGCGGCGGCACGCGCGCGACTCGTTGCCGCTGCTGCGCGCGGCTGGGGTGTGCCTGAAACAGAATGCCGCACCGCAGAGGGTCGTGTGTCGCATGGCAGTGGTCGTTCGGTTAGCTACGGTGAGCTTGCGCCCAGTGCAGCAGCCATCGGCGATGTGCCCTACGCCCTGAAGCCAGTCGCTGAGTTCAAACTGATCGGCACACCTGCCGCGCGGCTGGATGTGCCCGCCAAGGTGAACGGTAGTGCTCGCTTTGGGATGGATGTTCGCCTTGAAGGCATGCGCTACGCCATGCTGGCGATGTGCCCGGTGGTTGGCGGCAAACTCAAAAGCTTTGACCCCGGCGCTGTCGACAAACTGCCCGGTGTGGTGCGAGTGATGGCGCTGAATGCTGACCCTTCAGGAGCGCCTGAGGCGGTGGCCGTCGTGGCCGAGTCGCGCTGGCAGGCGATGCAGGCGATTGAGCAGCTACCGGTAGTCTGGGACGAGGGTGCCAACGCCCCGCTGTCATCGGCCACGATTTCCCAATCGCTTCTGGACGCTGTAGAAAAAGAAAACGCCTTCAGCTATCACCAGCGCGGCGATATGAAAGCGGTAGCCAGTGCCAAGCACATCAGCGCTGATTACAGCGCGCCGTTTCTTGCACATGCGGCGATGGAGCCGGTGAATGCGACCGCGCAGTTTGTAAATGGTCGATTAAAGCTATGGGTGCCAACGCAGGCGCCTTCGCTTGCGGTATCGGTTGCTGCGCGAGTGGCAGGCATTGATGAAGATGCGGTTGACCTAGTCGTGACCTTGCTCGGTGGTGGCTTTGGTCGTCGACTCGACAATGACATGGTGGCGCAGGTGGTGCAGCTGGCGATTGCCATGCAAGGCGCGCCCGTTCAACTGCTGTGGACGCGCGAGCAGGATATGGCGCATGATTTTTACCGACCGGCTGCGATGGCGCGCCTGACCGGCATGTTGTCTGCGGAGGGCGAGTTGGTCGGTTGGGATACCAAATCGGCGTCCGGCGCACCGGGCCAGCATCTGATTCATCGGGCATTTGGCTTGCCGATGATGGGCCCGGACAAGACCACGGTCGAGGGGCTCTACGACCACTGCTACGAGATTCCGAATCAGCTGGTGTCGCATGTCACAGTCGAGTCGTCGGTGCCGCTCGGTACTTGGCGCTCAGTGGGTCACTCGCATAATGCGTTTTTTAAAGAGAGCTTTATCGACGAGCTTGCGCATGCTGCTGGTATTGACCCGGTGCGTTTTCGGCGGCAGATGTTGTACGCTCACCCGCGCCATCTGACCGTATTGGATGCAGCCGTGAAGCTCGCCGGAAAAGCTGAGAGCGGACATGCGCTCGGTGTTGCCTTGCACCAGTCGTTCGGCAGTATCGTGGCGCAGGTGGCCGAGGTATCTGTCGAGGGCACTCATATTCGTGTGCATAAAGTCAGCTGCGTGGTGGATTGCGGCGTGGTGGTCAACCCTGAGGGCGTGCGCCAGCAGATGGAGTCGGCGATTGCATTTGGCTTGTCTGCGGCCTTGCATGGCGAGATCACGATGAGCGACGGCCGAGTACAGCAGTCGAATTTTCATGATTACCCAATGCTGCGCATCACTGACATGCCCGAGGTGCAGGTAGAGATTATCGCGGGATCTGATGCACCCGAGGGCGTGGGTGAACCCGGTACGCCACCGATTGCGCCGGCAGTCGCGAATGCTGTATTCAAGCTAACCGGCAAGCGGCTTCGTAGTCTGCCATTGCGCTTAGAGGATGCGCCTGCATCGTAAACACGTGGTTCAACAAGGCGCTACCAGCATCTGAGCCCGGTTTTTTGAGCTTCTTTAAGAAATGAACTGCGCGAGTAGCGAGCGCAAGTTGCATTCTTGCTGCCACTGCTGGCGCTCGGCGCTGCTGCTGGCCTCTCGTCGAAGTTCATCGTCATCGCGGCTCAGTTGTGCTTCGAGTAAACGCGCGACCTGACGTGGCTCAGGCAGCATGGTGCCGTAGAAGACAACAATGTCTTGGTGTTGAATCAGGATGGTGGGGAAGTTCTCGACGTCGAGGTCGCCGATCAGATCGGCCTGATCCTCGATATCAATCCAGACAAACTGCTGTTCGGGATGCTCCGCAGCCAGTGCCTCGAAGCCCGGCCGATACTGTTTACAGACATCGCACCACGCGGCGCACAGGCAGGCTACTACCCACCGGCCTTCGTCCAAGGAGCGAGCAAGTTGGGGAAATTTCTCGGGTACCAAAAATAACGACTGCATGACCAGATTCTACCCGATGGACGCTTGGTAAAATCCGTCTATGCCGCACCACTTACCCACGCTTGCCGCGATCGATACATCGACCGAACTGGCATCAGTCGCCGTCTTGCATTTGGGCGAATTGTTTACACAGCAGTCGAGCGGGGCTAACACGCACTCGGCCACGGTGTTGCCCATGCTGCAACGTGCTCTGAGTGATGCAGGCATTGATCTGGCAGATTGCAACGCATTTGCCTACGGCTGCGGCCCCGGATCGTTTACGGGTGTCCGTACTGCCTGTGGTTTGGTCCAGGGCTTGGCGTTTGGCGCGCAGCGCAAAGTCGTGCCGGTGGTCACGCTGTTGGCGATGGCGGAAGCCGCGCGCATGGCGGGCGCTGGTGATGAGCTTGTTGCCGTGATGGATGCGCGTATGGGCGAGGTGTATTGGGCGCGCTACCGCTATGGCGGCGAATGGCAAACCATGACTGAGCCTACCCTGTCGCGTGCTGAGCAAGTCGTGACGGATACTGGGGCCGCGGTCTGTGGCAACGGTGTGCTGGCCTATCCGGAGGCTTTTGCTGCATATGCTGCTGACCGACGTTACCCCGAGATACTGCCGCATGCGGCGAGCATCGTGCGCCTTGCGGTCGCCGCGCTGGCCATCGGTGAGGGTGTTGATGCACG
This sequence comes from Oxalobacteraceae bacterium, assembly GCA_027485535.1. Classification (GTDB taxonomy): domain Bacteria; phylum Pseudomonadota; class Gammaproteobacteria; order Burkholderiales; family Burkholderiaceae_D; genus Pernthalerella. The sequence continues at coordinate 5,043 of JAIXQV010000153.1, forward strand.
TGATGCGCAGCCCCTCTATCTTCGGAACAAAGTTGCGCTAACCACCGCTGAGCGTCTCGCGGCTGGGGTTGCCTCATGAGTTCGGTGCTTAAGACAACGCGCTATGCTGGGAAACTGGAATTCGCGCTGATGAACGTGCGGGATGTCGAGGAGG
>JAIXQV010000194.1 GCA_027485535.1 Oxalobacteraceae bacterium
AGGTACAGCATCGCGGTCACAATCGGCGCAGTCAGCGTCTGCGTGGCCACCTTCCAGAATCGCAGCAGCTCTTTGTACAGCAGCGTACGAAAGCCTGTCATTGTTCGGCTCCCATGATCTGAATGAATACATCTTCCAGATCAGCCTGATGCAACTGTAAATCCTCAATGACCAGACCCGCCTGACGAATCTGCGCGAGGATGTGCTCGACCTCGTCGTGATGTGTCACGCGTAGCGTGTACTGGCGTCCCGCAGCTAACTCATCGGGGTGTGACAGCAAGCGATGCAATTCAGTCGGCAAACTTCCGGAAGCCAGACGCACCACCAGCTGCGAGCCGGAGATGCGCTTGAGCAGCGCCGCAGTCGAATCCAGCGCGACTACCGTACCCGCCTTCAGCATCGCGATACGGCTGCAAAGTGCCTGAGCTTCTTCAAGGTAATGGGTGGTCAGCACCACGGTATGACCCTCGCGGTTGAGCCGTCCGATGAAACTCCAGAGCGTCTGCCGCAACTCGACATCGACGCCTGCGGTTGGCTCATCCAGCATGATCACCGGCGGTTTGTGCACCAACGCCTGCGCCACCAATACGCGCCGCTTCATGCCACCCGACAGCGAACGCATATTGGCATCTGCTTTCGCGGTTAATCCCAGTTCATGAAGAATCTCGTCGATCCATGCATCATTGCCGGAGATACCGAAGTAGCCGGATTGCATGCGCAGTGTCTCGCGCACGGTGAAGAACGGGTCGAACACCAGCTCCTGCGGCACCACACCGATCGCGCGACGCGCGGCGCGAAAATCATTCACCACATCATGCCCAAGGATGCTGACACGACCCTGGTCCGCACGGGCAAGCCCGGCAATGATCGAGATGAGTGTGGTCTTACCGGCGCCGTTCGGGCCCAGCAGGCCGAAAAATTCGCCGGTTGCGATTTCTAGCGAGACGCCGTCGAGCGCTTGCAGTGCGCCGAAGCGTTTCTTGACTTGATCAATCCGGATGGCAGCCATATTGGCGAGGAAGGGTGGCGCGCTAGCGCGCCGCAAAGTCCTTGATTATAGGGGATTTACCGCCGGAAACTCGGCGGCAACTTAGCGCGGCAGCAGTTGATCGACGCCGTAAAGCTTGGCCAAGCTTTCCAGCCCTGCCGGGAGCTGGGTGATGTGGAGCGTTTTACCCACCTTGGAAGACGCGCGCTGCCACGCCAGCAGGGTAGCAACGGCCGCCGAATCAAAATGCTGACATGCGCCGAGGTCGATTTGGGTATCACCAGCTGCAATCGCTTGCAGCCCCTGCGCCAGCACCGTTTCTGCCTCGTTCATGGTCAAGCTGGTGGGCGCAAAAGGCATGTCAGCTCTTGAGGATGGGTTTGGGCGGATTGGCGGAGAGTTGCCTGTTACGCTCGGCCAGAGCTTTGATCAGGCCATCGATCCCGCCTTTTTGAATTTCCGCAGCAAAGCTGTTGCGATAGGTTTGAACCAGCCAAGCGCCCAGGATGTTCACATCGATGATTTTCCAGCCATTTGGCCCCTTCTCCAGCCGATAGTTCAGCTGAATCGGCTCGCCGCGAGACTGAATCACAGCCGTGCGAACCTCGACCTCGGTGTCATCGGGCGCAGCGCGCATCGGTTTGAACTCGAGCGTCTGATTACGGATTTGGGCAACCGCCCCGGCGTAGGTATAAATTAAGAGGGACTTGAATTCATTAGTGAGCGCCTGCTGCTGTTCAGGGCTTGCCTCTCGCCAGTAGCGGCCAGCGGTGAGCTGCGTCATGCGCTGGAAATTCACATGGGGCAGCACTTTCGCGCGCACCACTTCCATGATTCGGTCTTGGTTACCCGACTGAACCTGCTTGTCGGTTTTTGCAATCGCGAGGACTTCCTCGCTAACCCGCTTAATGAGAACGTCAGGTGCCTCCTGAGCGTAGCCGTCGCCCACATGGAACGCGAAAGTGGCTGCCAGAAAAGCAAGTACTCGTTTCAACGATATCTTCATCGAGAGTCAGACCGGGTTCTGCGCTTGCACGCGGGAGGATATGAATGATAACCAAATCCTCAACAACAGGCTCGACATCCTTAAGCATTGCCTCTAATCAACGTTCAGGCGGCCATTAAGGATCGGAATTGGCATCGTTCACCTTCGCCTCGCGTCGCTGAAAGTGCGCGTCGCGGACAAATTGGTAAGGGTCCAGCGCCACTTTCTCGATCATGTCGGTCGTGGGCAGCAAACGCGCCCGGTCATCAACCAGACGAACCGCTCGCAGCGAGTATTCCACGTCGGAGCGCGTCGACAAATTCAACGGATCGGCATACAGATCGAGTGGCTTCGCCAGCGCGTCTCTCATGGTACTCGGGCCGAACAGCGGCAACATGACATAGGGGCCAGGCTTCACGCCCCACACACCCAGCGTCTGCCCGAAATCTTCCTGATGCTTGGGAAGGCCAAGCTTGGTCGCAACATCCGCCAAGCCCGCAACACCAAACACGGTGTTGACCGCCACTCGACCGGTATCCTGAATACCTTCGCGCGGTTTACCTTGCAGAAAATTGTTTACAGCAGTCCATACATCAGCAAGATTGCCAAAGAAATTTCCAATGGTGGTCTGGATAAAGTCAGGCGCGTAGTTGGAATAGCCCTTGGCGACAGGCTTGAGTAGCACCTGATCGAATACCTGGTTGACCACGAATACCTTACGGTTGAGGTTTTCGTAGGGATCGCGCGGATCCGAGCGATCCGCCATCGGCGTCGCGCAAGCGCTTAAACACAAACAGAGCACGACTGCACCTCGCTGGTAGACGGTGTTGAGCGATCTCATTTTTCTTCTCCCTTACTACCCTCAGCAGCTTTATTGAATAGAAATTGACTAATCAGATTCTCGAGCACGATCGCGGATTGCGTGCTCTTGATACGGTCACCTTCACCGAAGTTTTTTTCATCTGCACCAGGCTCAAGGCCAATGTACTGCTCCCCAAGCAAACCAGCAGTCAGAATTTTTGCTGAACTGTCGCTCGGGAATTTCACATCAGCTTGCATGCGTATCGTGACAGTCGCTTGGAAAGTGCGGTCATCAAAACCGATCGACTCTACCCGTCCCACCACTACGCCAGCGCTCTTAACCGGAGCACGCGGCTTCAGGCCGCCAATGTTATCGAAGCGTGCCACCAGCGTGTAACCCGGGCCAAAACTCATCGCACCAAGATTCCCGACTTTGAGCGCCAGAAACATGATCGCTGCCGCGCCGATTAGCACGAACAGACCGACCCACACGTCCAAGGATTTACGTTGCATCCTTTTTCCTCTTCAAGAGAACATCAGTGCTGTCAGCAGAAAATCCAGCCACAGCACCATCAATGATCCAATCACGACCGTTCGCGTCGTTGCTCGCGCCACGCCCTCCGGGGTGGCGGCCGCTACATAGCCTTGGTACAGCGCGATGAACGTCACCGCCACGCCGAATACCACGCTCTTGAGCACGCCATTGCCGATGTCAGCCCATAACTCGACACCGCCTTGCATCTGCGACCAAAACGCACCCTCATCAACACCGATCAGCATGACACCAACCACATAACCACCCAGCACACCGACCGCCGAGAACACCGCCGCCAGCAGCGGCATCGCAATCACACCTGCCCAAAAGCGCGGCGCTAATACGCGCGTTAGTGGATCAACGGCCATCATCTCCATCGCCGCCAATTGCTCGGTGGCCTTCATCAGACCAATTTCTGCTGTTAGCGAGGTGCCAGCACGCCCTGCAAATAGCAGCGCTGTTACGACAGGTCCCAACTCGCGCACCAGTGACAAAGCAACCAGCAGTCCGAGCGCCTGTTCCGAGCCATATTTGTTGAGTGTGTAATAGCCTTGCAGCCCAAGCACAAAACCGACAAACAAGCCGGACACCGCAATAATCACCAGCGAATAGTTGCCAATGAAATGTACCTGATCCGTGACCAGCCGGAAGCGCCGTAACAAGCCGCGACTCGCCACCAGCATTGCAGCAAAAGTTCGCAGCTGCAGCCCAAGGTTGGCGAGCCCACCCCGCACTTGACTACCAATACTGGCGAGCCAGTCGATCATGACTCGCCCCCTCTGCCAAGCAGCTCATCAATCGGTCGTCCCGGGTAATGAAATGGTACCGGCCCGTCGGCCTGGGCATTTACGAACTGCTTCACATACGGATCAGACGAAGCGCGCATCGCTTCAGGCGTACCGTGGGCAACGATGCAGCCCTGCGACAGGAAATAGACGTAGTCAGCGATCAAGAAAGACTCGTTCACATCATGGGACACCACAATCGAGGTTGACCCCAGCGCATCATTGAGCTTACGGATCAGATTCGCCGTGACACCCATCGAGATCGGGTCAAGGCCCGCAAACGGCTCGTCGTACATGATCAACTGCGGATCCAGCGCAATCGCGCGGGCGAGCGCGACGCGTCGCGCCATCCCTCCTGAAATTTCGCTCGGCTTGAGTGCGGCGGCATTCGACAAGCCGACTGCGTGCAGCTTCATCAGCACCAGGTCACGGATCATCGAGGCCGGTAAAGTGGTGTGCTCGCGCAAAGGAAAGGCCACGTTGTCAAACACCGAGAGATCCGTGAACAAGGCGCCGTGCTGGAACAGCATGCCCATACGGCGACGCAAGCGATACAAGCTGGGCTGATCCAGCGCAGCGACGTCTTGGCCGTCCACCGTAACGCGGCCAGACTGGGCCGTAATCTGTCCACCAATCAGCCGTAACACGGTGGTCTTGCCGGAACCGGAACCACCCATCACGGCGATCACCTTGCCGCGCTCGAATTGCATCGTGAGCCCGGCAAGAATTGGTCGCTCGTTGTAGCCGAAGTTCAGATCGCGGATATCGACGAGGTGAGACAAGAGGGCGCTCAAGGGGGAAGAAACGTCCATTGTAAAACATGCGCCTGAGTTAGCTCGGCGATCGTGGCTGCGGCTGCGCTAACTCGGGGTGGTATAAACGCACAAACTTGGCTCCAATCACCGCATGAAACTGACGCTACAGCTGCTGACGTTCCTATTTGGCATAGGTCATGCCGGCTTGGCAACGTCGCTCGAGATTACCTGTGACGCCGAATACGGCGGAAAAGCAGAGCGGGTTATCGTTCGACCGGCTGAGGATGTATTTGCTTTTCAATCGATCACCATCGAAAACCGCTTCCGTTTTCAGGCGCAATGGCTGACGCAGCGAAGTAAGCTGAAGACTTTTCTTTATGAGCGGCGCGGACGATCGTTTGTGTTACTGCATGCCGCCGAGTACCCTCTACCCACGGCCGCGTGCCCCAAAGAGGCTGTTGATTTCGGCTTGAACAAATTCTACGCGTCCGAGTTGGAGCGCGAAGTTTTTTACCAATGCCGAATGCACTGTGAGTAAAGAATGCTAAGGCTGCTCGGGTTTTTGTTAGCGATTGTTTCGGCTAGTCATGGGTTAGCACTTGCCCAAGGCGCTGATATCAGGATGGTGTTCGTCGGTGATGTCATGCTGGCGGACGGACCGGGGCGATTGATCCGTTCAGGGCAAGATCCGTTTCGTCATGTAGCGGCAGCGCTGAAAGACGCTGATATAACGATCGGCAATCTCGAGTGTGTCATCGCCTCCAGCGGCAAACCCGAGACCAAGCCCTATACCTTTCGCGCGCCGAAACGATCGCTGCGCTTGCTGAAAAAATATTTCAGCGCACTGTCGCTGGCGAATAATCACTCGGGTGATTTTGGCAAGGGTGCATTTAGCGAGATGCTGCAACTGCTGGATCAGCATCAGATCCCTTATTTTGGTGGTGGCCGCAACCTGCGCGCCGCGCACCAAGCGTACATCCGAGAGGTTCATGGCAAGCGTATCGCCGTGCTTGGCTATAACGGCTTCTTCCCGCGCAGCTTTGAAGCACTCGACGATGCACCCGGTATTGCCTGGCTCGATGAGGACATGGCGCTGGACGCGATACAGCACACCAAAAAGATACTCAAGGCGGATTTTCTGATCGTGTACCCGCACTGGGGCTGGGAATATCAGAAACTCGCATCAACCCGGCAGCGCCAAATGGCTCGGCTGATGATCGATGCCGGCGCTGACGCTGTGGTCGGCGGTCACCCGCATGTGACGCAAGATATCGAGCTCTATCAGGGCAAGCCGATTTTTTATAGCTTGGGTAATTTTGTTTTCGATGGCTTCAGCGATCGCGACACTCGGACCGGCTGGCTACTTGAACTAAGCTTGAAACAAGCAGGCGGGGTGAGCTGGCGAATTAATGAAGTCAGTATCGACGCTAAGGGCGTGCCGCGTATTTCCGGCCGGCTCGAACAAACTAGAACGATTGACGCCCAATAAACGAGGGCCGGTCAGAACACGCAGCAATGCGGTGCCCTGCCGGCCCTTTTTTTGAGGCACAGATTAACGCGGCAATACAGATTCGCCCATCAGGAATTCATCGACGGCGCGCGCGCACTGCCGACCCTCGCGGATCGCCCACACCACCAGCGACTGCCCGCGACGCATATCGCCCGCGGCGAATACCTTGGGCACCGAAGTCTGATAACAGCCGTCGCCGTCGGTCGTTGCTTTGGCATTGCCGCGAGCATCCTTGTCGACACCAAAGGCATCCAGTACCGGACTCACCGGCGAGACAAAGCCCATCGCTAGCAGTACCAAATCGGCTTTCAATTCGAATTCGGAATCCGGCACTTCGACCATCTTGCCGTCTTTCCATTCAACACGCGCAGCAATCAGCTTCTCGACCTTGCCATTCTTGCCCTCGAGGCGCTTGGTGGCAACCGCCCAGTCGCGTTCGCATCCTTCTTCGTGCGACGAGGATGTGCGCAGCTTGGTTGGCCAATAAGGCCAGACCATCGGTTTGTTTTCTTGCTCCGGTGGCATCGGTAGCAATTCGAACTGGGTGACCGACGCAGCGCCATGACGGTTCGAGGTACCGACACAGTCCGAACCCGTATCACCACCGCCAATGACCACTACGTGCTTGCCGCTTGCCTTGATTTGCTGCTTGAGGCTATCGCCGGCATTCACCCGGTTTTGCTGCGGCAGAAAATCCATCGCGAAATGCACGCCGTCTAACTCGCGACCTGGCACTGGCAAGTCACGCGGCTGCTCGGCACCGCCCGAGATGATCACGGCATCAAATTCTTGCTGCAACTGATCCGGTGAAATCGTTTCTTTCGCCAGACTCATGATTTGTTGCGGGAAGTCTTTACCGATCAGCACACTGGTCCGAAAGTGCACACCCTCGGCCTTCATCTGTTCGACCCGACGATCGATATGTGACTTCTCCATCTTGAAGTCGGGAATACCGTAGCGCAGCAGTCCGCCGACGCGATCATTCTTCTCGAACAGGGTCACATCATGGCCGACACGCGCCAACTGCTGCGCAGCTGCCATACCGGCCGGACCTGCGCCGACCACTGCCACCTTCTTGCCGGTTTTCACCGACGGCGGCTGCGGTACGACCCAGCCATTCTCCCAACCTTTGTCGATGATGAAGTGCTCAATCGACTTGATACCCACAGGATCATCGTTAATGCCGAGCGTGCATGCTGACTCGCAAGGCGCAGGACAAATACGGCCGGTGAACTCCGGGAAATTATTGGTGGAGTGCAGGACATCGAGGGCTTCGCGGTAGTTACCGCGATATA
>JAIXQV010000038.1 GCA_027485535.1 Oxalobacteraceae bacterium
CCCAGAACCTGCCAGACGCGCTATTCGTTTCTGCCGTCGTGGTGGCCTGATTGACGGGTACCAATAGGCCTGTCGAAGCCGCGTGTGGCACTGAGTTACTTGCCATGGCGGTTGATATCGACGATTGCCGATAGCCCAGGTAATAACTCACCCGGCGGATTCAATAACCTGATGACGACCGCAATAATGGGTGCGCTGCGGATTCGGGTAGTGCGTGGTTCGGGCACGGCGACGACTGGCTCTTCAAGGTCTGTGGTAACACCAAGTCGTTCAATAACGCCCTCGAATTGCTTGCCCGGTAGCGACGGAAACGACACCATGGCGGCGCCGCCGATGTGAGCATGTTCGAGCTCATCCTCATCGATCCAGGCTTCGACCCATCGATCGCTTCCGATCACCATGCTCACGATCGGCGTACCCACTCGGATTGACCCGCCCGAGTTGACGAGCCAGCGGACGATCATGCCGTCGGTCGGCGCCTTGATGATGGTTGACGCCAGATCTGCCTGTACGCGCGCCAATTTGCCTTTTGCTGCATTGATTTCAGAAGACAAGATGCCGAGCCGCTGCTGACGGATGGCGATGCCCGCGATGTTCAGTTCGGCATTTCGCACGGCGGCATCAGCAGCACTTGCGTTGTTTTGCGCACCAGCTAGTTGTTCTTGTGCGAGTTGTCTCTTCGAATTGGCTTCGCGCAGCGCCTCCGCCGAAATCATGCCGCTCTTGAAAAGCTCTTGGCGGATGCGCCAGTACTCTTGCGTTTCGGCGACGCGAATTCTCGCTGCCTGCACCTCTGAGCGAGTCGCCTCCGCACGTGCCTTGGTCTCTTGGCTGGCTACCGCCAGCGTTTTTCGCTCTTGCTCGATGGCTGCAGTCTCTTGCACAAGCGTGCGCTCCAGCGATGCAATATTCGCCTTAGCTTCTACTTCTTGGGCAAGTAAATGGCTATCGTCGAGACGGGCAATGATTTGTCCGGCATTGACACGAGTGCCCGGCGTTACTTCTACAGATGCAACACGACCATCAAAACGCGCGCCGACGCTAGTCAACTCCGTCTTCACAAAAGCATGACGCGAGATAACGTTCTGCACACGGTGTGTGCTGAACACCCATAGCGCAATGATGAGCATCATCAGGGTGAGCGAGACAACCAGCCATCGAACCAATCGCCTGCTTACACCCGCAGGGTGCGCACTTGGCCCGCTACCTGAACGTGGGCTGGAGGCGGCCTCTGCCGCATCATCAGACAATCCCCAATCGACGTACTCTGAAACTGACTTCATAGGTTTATCCTTCTCGATCGCGATTACATGCTGATCGTATTTGTTGGAAGGTGCGACTCGAGGTCGCTATTGGCGCTGGGTGGTTGCGCTGTCTTCATCGACGGTGGCACCAAAGAGAGACCAGAACACGCGTTGAACGAGGCGGCCTTCACGACACAAAGGCCCGAAATGGTGGCCGACCCCTTCGATTTCTATCAGCTCGATCATGGGTGGCATGGCATGCGCCTGCGCTTGCGCGCGCATCGCAGCTACCCAACGCCGAGCGCGCTCCAAACGATGTTTGCCCTGCTGCGCACTAATCTGATCGCTATGACGAAACACCTCCTCTTCGGTATCTAAGCTCCCGTCCAGAAGGGTGATGCGAACGCGCAGATACTGCTCTGGGTTGAACGCGAGGTCCGGCAAACGCTTCGTCGGACGTATACCGAAGGGGAACTTCCGTGCAGTGTCGGGGAAGGTGTACCAGCGTGCGCATGCGATGACAGCAGACGCCACACGATGCGGATGCGCCATCACATAGCGATGAGCAAACTGAGCCCCCGATGAGTGGCCGAACAGCCGAAAGCGCGTGGCATCAATACCGGTATGCAGACTCACCTCACGCAGGCAATCATGCAGTAATTCATCGGCACGGTTTTCTTGTCGGCCGATGCTACGGTAGCTTGCGCGCACAGCGCCGCCCATACTTGGCGACAGCAGCGTGACACCAAGCCGCTCGCAAGCGGGAATGAATGCAGCGACCTGCTGCTGCCAATGGCGGCTGACACCCAAGACCACGACGAGTAGCGGACTATCGATTGACGCGCCGGTCGGGCGATACAGTAAGTACTCGTTGGTCGGATCACTGCGTAGCACCCGGCGCAGCAGTATGCCCTGTGGCAGATGCCACCCAGCGGCGCCCGAGCGGGCCAGCGTCATGCTGTTTGATTCCATCGGCTTCTCCATTGATGTCTGCGACGCGGCTTACCAGCGTGGGTTCTGTTGCGCGCAGTATCTCCATGTGTTGTTGGGCCCCGGCGAGAATGTCCAGCGCATTCCTCGCACTCGCTAGGCCTAGACGGTCGTACACGGGAAGGCCGAGTGCTTGCATCGCTTCACGTACCTGCAGCGGCGCCGCAGAAATGATGCCGCTCAGGGCCAACACCGGCGGACGAGCGTTTTGCTTCAGCCAGTGCACACCGGCGCTTGCCCCCATCGCATCTTGCGACGCCATCATCAAACCGCCGACCAGAGAAGCGAACACCTCAGACTTCAGCAGTGCGGAGGTTTCGATCTGCAAAACACCATCGGCGACCTCCACCACCGCAGCATCCACGCCCTCACTAGCCGCGTGCCCCAATAACGACACCAAGGCTGATTCAATCTGCGACAAAGGTGCCAGGTAGGTCGTGGACATTCCGGCATCGGTGAAGTCCAGCACGGGGGCAGCCCCAGCATCTTTGAGCAACCAGGTGTCTCCCCCCGCGCCGGTGCCAGTGATCTTGATATAAGCCACGCGAAGCCCCGCCGCGATCAGGCCTCTGGCGAGGTAAGCACAGCTTTGCGTCTTACCCGAATCCATGCCGGTCCCGACCACGGCAATCGTTGTCAGATGATTCGACTTCACGCGCGTGAGCGTTGGCAGGGCATAGTCGCGTAAGTTAATGCGGCGCCCATGCTTGTTGCCAAGCAGACCGATCGGCGTAATCTGCGTGGGGCTCTTCATACGCGCGTGCCAAGCGGTGACGCGGGAGGCGATGCCCCCACCCGCCGACAAGTGGCATGGGCCCAGGGTGTTCGGTACCTCGGATTCAAATTGATTCGAGGCATAACGATTGCCGTAGGCCACCACGATCTCATCGCCCGGGAACATCTGCATCCGCCGTCCACTCGGCAATTGCAGTCCCAGATGTTGTCCGAGGGAGTCCACCACCGCCAAAACCAGATCGCCGGTTTCAGGTTTGCCAACCGGTGGCAGCAGCACGGCTGCGGCGTTGACAGGAACTCTGCGGGTAGCAAATGCCCAAGCAGCATTTGAGATCCGCGAGATATCTTTTCCCGAATGAAATTCTTTGATTTGCATAGAGTGGCCTAATGTGCAGCGGGACAATGGACATTGCGAGATATAACCCCCGAATCCGGTCAGCACAGGACGGAAACGCCAGCGAAAGTTATCAAACAGTAAACTTTATGTCAACGGAATTTGATAACTAAAAGAAAATATAGTTTTGTCGTCGCCGGTAATCGCCCCCATGGGATGCCGATCAGGCTATCGAAGAATTTTCTTGAGAGGAATTCGCGAAGCGCAAAAAAAAGCCCCGAGTTCCTGAGAACCGGGGCTGTAGGACTGGACCTATCTGGGGTTCGGGGTATCAATCACCTTGGTGAATGAACCGCCCGAGCCGAGGATTTTCCTCACTGCTTACAGCGCCCTCACCTTTTAGCGGCATGGGTGAGTTGAGCAGCTGACTTCGCTAAAGGTCGGATTAATTGGTAGCCACGCAGTAATTACCGATCGGCTCAAAGCCCGCAGGACAACTCATCGCGCCACGCTTGATGGCTAGCCTCGCTGCTGCGGTAGCGACACAATAATTGCCATCAACAATATAGGCCTCTGGGCATTCTTCACTCTTTACAATCGCGAAATTAGCTGAGGCGCTTGGAACACATTGGTTGCCTTTCTCCGAATACTCGGACGGACAGACACCATTCTTCGGGATTTCAGCAGGCACAGGTAAGGCAGCGAAGACACTGCTTGTGGCGAATAAAGCGGCAACTAAAAGAGACAATTTCATTGTTTTGAGTGTTTAATGACAAAGCCAAAAAGTGTAAGACAAATCATTATTTTTTGCTGGAAGCGAACTACCGCCGAGCCAACAGCAAAAACCTTCAGGCTATCCCATTTATGCTTTCAAACTTGAAAGTCGTATTCTTACTTTAGGCGCTGGCCTTCTCGGTCGAGTACCTCGAGGGAGATTGGGATACCCTGACCCACGCTCTGTGCCACCGTGTAGCCAATAATGACCGCCACCACAGAAACCACGCCGTAAAAAATCCGCCGATTAAGGCGCTGAATTAATACGGCGATTGATCCCGTTCAATTGCGGTTAGTGATTCACTTTTCACAGCGCATTCAAGGGAATCTTGACATACGCAATACCGTTGTCTTCTTTCGGTGGCAATTCGCCAGCACGAATGTTGATTTGAACCGCAGGCAAGATGAGTACTGGCATTTCCAAGGTGGCGTCGCGCTTGGTACGCATTTCCACAAACTCTGCTTCGGAAATACTGTCTTTGACATGGATATTGTTCGCGCGCTGATCTGCTACGGTCGTCTCAAATTGAATAGGACGATCATTCGGCGGGTAGTCATGGCACATGAACAAGCGTGTCGTCGGCGGCAAACTCAATATTTTGCGCGTCGAGGCATACAAGGTTTTTGCATCACCACCGGGGAAATCACAACGTGCGGTACCGACATCTGGCATGAACAGGGTGTCGCCCACAAACACGGCATCTCCGAACTGGTACGCGACGCACGCCGGTGTGTGGCCGGGCACGTACATGGTGTGGCCACTAAGGGCTCCGACTTGAATGGTTTCACCGTCTCTGAACAAATGGTCGAACTGTGAGCCGTCTTGCTTGAAGCCTGGTTCCAAGTTGAAGATGCCCTTGAACACGCCCTGCACCGCGGTGATGTGATCGCCAATCGCGGTCTTGCCACCCAGATGGGCCTTCAAGTAAGGCGCGGCGCTCAGGTGATCGGCGTGCGCGTGGGTTTCCAAGATCCACTCAACCTGGAGCTTGTTGGCTTTTACAAATTCAATCACCTTGTCGGCCGAGGCGTGGCTGGTGCGGCCAGACTTGGGGTCGTAGTCCAAAACTGAGTCGATGATGGCGCACGCCGAGCCTGGCTTTTCATAGACCACGTAGGTCACCGTCCATGTGGCGGGGTCAAAAATGCCATGAACCTGCGGGTTGCTCGAGCTTGCGTTCATCTTCGGCTCCTTCTGAATTAACTTTCGAATATTCTATTGACATATAAAATACCTGTCAATAGAATATATCAAGTTTAATTTACAAGGACATTCGTCCCATGGACCAGACCACCTTGGACTTGGAGAAAATGAGATCGACTGCCGGAGACGCGTGTCGGTTGATGAAAGTGCTCTCCAACCCCGACCGATTACTCCTGTTATGCCAACTTTCTCAAGAAGAAAAGTGCGTGGGCGAGTTACAAGAAACCTTGGGCATTGTTCAGCCCACCCTGTCGCAGCAGCTCACCGTCTTGCGTGATGAGGCCTTAGTGACGACCCGTCGCGATGGTAAAAACATTTACTACCAAATCGCCAGCCCGCAAGCGCTGGCGATCATGAACGCTCTTTTCGATCAATTCTGTAGACCACAAATAGGAGCATCAGCATGAACTTAGACTGGGTACATTTCACGCCTTGGTCATCTCTGACAGGTGGCATTGTCTTAGGTATAGCTTCGGCACTTTTCATCTTGATCAACGGCCGTATCCTCGGCATCAGCGGAATCTTGGGTGGCCTGCTGCCGCCCAAGATAGGCGACACCAGCTGGCGCATCGCTTTTCTGTTGGGCATGTTTGCTGCACCCACCGTGTTTCACGCAGTTGTGCCAGCCGAGTACATCACTGCGCCGCGGATTGAAGCTACCGAGTGGATGATCGTCGTTGCCGGTCTCTTGGTTGGCGTCGGCACTCGCTATGCCTCGGGCTGCACAAGCGGCCACGGTGTGTGCGGGTTATCTCGCCTGTCGCCTCGCTCTTTGGTCGCTACTGCTTCATTCATGAGCGCAGGCTTTGTTACCGTTTACGTTGTACGCCACCTTGTTTAAGGAAACATCATGATCAACAAGAACCATTTTTCCCGCATCAGCGAATTCGTTGTTGGCTTGCTGTTCGGCGTCGGCCTGATGGCGTCAGGCATGACTGACCCCGGCAAAGTCATCGGCTTTCTTGACCTGTTCGGGGCTTGGGACCCTTCCCTGGCACTGGTCATGGGTGGCGCGGTTGTGGTGGGCTTTTTTGCTTTCGCACTCGCCAAGAAACGCACCACGACTTTCTTGGGTGGGGCGCTGCGGTTTCCAACGTCCACTCAAATGGACAAGCCCTTGGTGATTGGCAGCCTGTTGTTTGGCGCAGGCTGGGGACTCGGCGGATTTTGTCCCGGCCCTGCGTTGGTGTCGATGGCTGATGGTCAGTCGAAAGCCATGTTGTTCGTAGCCGCCATGCTAGTCGGCATGCTGGGCTTCGAGTTGATGGACCGACTGGTCCACGCCCCTCGCAAATCTGAGATGGTGGGCTAATGAGCACTGCCACACGCTGGCTGCCCGCATTGCCAATTCTGGAATGGGGCCGTCACTACAATCGAGAAACACTCACCAACGACTTGGTGGCGGCGCTGATCGTCACCATCATGTTGATCCCACAAAGCTTGGCCTATGCATTACTTGCGGGGTTACCGGCAGAGGTGGGCTTGTATGCCAGCGTGGCGCCCCTGTTCCTGTATGCAGTCCTTGGTAGTAGTCGTGTATTAGCGGTCGGCCCTGTCGCTGTCGTCTCATTGATGACCGCTGCGACAGTCGCCGAACACGCCGCCGCAGGCACGCACGCGTATTGGCAAGTCGCCATCACTTTGGCGTTCTTGTCGGGTGGCTTATTGCTACTGATGGGTTTACTCCGCTTGGGTTTCTTGGCTAATTTCTTGAGCCATCCCGTCATCTCCGGTTTCATTTCTGCTTCAGGTTTACTGATAGCACTCAGTCAAATGAAAACCATCATGGGCGTTAAAGCGGAGGGTCACAACTTTGTTGAACTGCTCAACTCGCTGATTCATCAAGCATCCAATGTGCATCTACTCACCTTGTTGGTCGGCGTAGTCGCTACCGTTTTTTTGTTTTGGGTGCGCAAGGGTTTACAGCCTTTACTGGTGCAGGCAGGCTTAAGTCTCAAGCTTGCCGACATGCTGGCTAGAGCGGGGCCTGCGGTAGCAATTGTGGTTACCGCGTTACTCGCCTGGCAGCTGGATTGGCAAGGCCAAGGTATGAAGTTGGTCGGCACTGTCCCGCAAGGCCTGCCACCGATCACCATGCCCTTATGGGACGTGAACCTCTGGCAAAAACTGCTGGTGCCTGCCTTGCTGATTAGCGTGATTGGATTTGTCGAGTCGGTATCGGTCGGACAAACCTTGGCGGCAAAGCGTCGTCAGCGTATCGAGCCAGACCAAGAGCTGGTTGCTTTGGGCGGCAGTAATTTATCAGCGGCATTCACCGGTGGATTTCCTGTCACGGGTGGGTTTGCTCGCTCAGTCGTTAACTTTGAAGCGGGCGCTGTTACACCAGCAGCAGGTATCTACACCGCAGTCGGCATTACCCTCGCCTCGCTGTTTTTAACCCCAGCGCTGTTTTATTTACCGCAGGCTACCTTGGCGGCCACCATCATCGTGGCCGTCCTCTCCTTGGTGGACTTCAAGATCTTGAAATCAACTTGGCGCTTCTCGAAACTCGATTTCATTGCGGTGGCGACGACCTTAGTGGGTACCCTGTTTATTGGCGTCGAAACTGGCTTGGTGATGGGCGTGGTGACATCGCTTGCGCTGTTTTTGTTTCGTGCGAGTCGCCCACATATCGCCACGGTTGGATTAGTACCGGGCACCGAATATTTTCGGAATGTGCAGCGACATGATGTCCTGATCAGCCCAAAATTACTGTGCCTGCGCGTAGACGCCAGTATGTTTTTTGCGAACGCCCGCGGAATTGAAGACCGCATCAACGCAGAGGTGGCAACCCGCCCTGATCTGGAGCACGTACTGCTGCAATGCTCCGCAGTCAACGACATTGATGCCAGCGCCTTGGAAAGCTTGGAAATCATTGCCGCTCGCCTGAAAGACGCGGGGATTACATTACATTTTTCGGAAATCAAGGGGCCCGTGATGGATAAACTCAAGAATAGCTATCTGCTTGCGCATTTACACGGCCGCGTGTTTTTAACCAACTACCAAGCCATTCAAGAACTCACGCCGGAAATTATTCGCTGAACATCGCTTGTCTAAAAAAATTAACGTTCATTTGCGACCGACGTAAGCGCTGAACTAGCACTATGGCCCTTTGCGTCTACCTGTCCCAGCGGCGAATTCCGATTGAAAAGCCGACACTCAAAAGACCCGCTTATCGCTCGGCAAAGATCGTAGCGGTTGAATAACCCTCACCACGCTATCTCCTGCCCTTGGTAGTCGATGAAATGTGCGCCGGATTTCGTGGTCAGCTCGGTCATTGCACGCATCATGCCTGCCACCGATGCTGAAGGTTCCAGCAATGTCGGCACACCTGCTTGAAACGGCTCGGAAAGCCGAGACCGTACGGTGCCCGGTTGCAGCGCTACGACGCGCAAACTGGGGTTCCTGCGCTGTAGCTCAATCGCCGCTGTTTGAAGCATCATGTTTAGTGCAGCCTTCGAGGCACGGTAGCCATACCATCCGCCTTTTTGGTTATCACTAATACTGCCTACTCTAGCTGATAGCTTTGCGTAGATCGCATCGCCACTCGCGATTGAGGGCGCCAGGTGTCGCAACAACAAGGTAGGGCCAATGGCATTGATGGAGAAAGAGCGATGCAAGGCATCGGCATCAATTCGACTGAGCGATTTTTCGGGGCCCATACCATCAATGGTCAATGCACCGGTGGCATCAATTACCCAATGAAATGGGCCCTGCTCTCGCACCCGATGTGCGGTTCGCTCAATCGATCCCGGGTCTTCCAGATCAAAGCCATCGTGCAAGGAGCGCGAAATACCAACCACCTGCCCGCAGGCGGTTTCATTTTGCAGGTAGCTCACAAAAGCGCCACCTAATGCGCCGCCAGATCCCACAACGAGGGCCTTAAAATTGTGTGGGAACTGGATTCGCATGACAAACTCGCCTTAAGATCAGTCTCGCTTAGTGCTGGCTATGATCACCAGGATGCGCCTCATGATGCAGATGCATCTCTTCAGCAGCTGCTGGGTTCACGTAGCCTAACAAGCCGGGGTCCATCATCCCGACCACCATGGCGATGTGGGCAAACACCAGAAAAATCGCGACATAGCTTGCGTGACGAGCCAAACGCCGCTCTTCACTCTCAGCTTTATAAATCAAGCCCAGATCTTGCAGTGCGAGCAGTATCATCGGAATCCCACCGATCAAATACGTCGATACTGCAACCACGTCGATCATGGTTCGCCACTCACCCGCCTTGGTAATCGGGATCACTGCATTGACCATCAAATAACCAATAATCCCGACGAAAGTGAGCCCCACCAGAATACCTGCGATCCGGTTCAGCTGACGAACCCAGGTATCGAAGTTTCTGGTGTAGAGGATATAGAGCTCGGTGATGGCGACTGTCTCAGCCAACACCACCGGCAGCGCCATAAATATCAAAAGATTCCACGGCTGATTGGAAGCTAGTAGCTCCATGTAGTGCGTCATATTCATGATTTATCTCCAGATAGGGGCAGCGCCTGTTCAAAAGACACAAGCGAACGGCAAAGGTGCCAATCAAAGCTACTAATCAGGAGAATGTACGGGGGGGCCGGAACAGCCGCTCTGCCCGAGATTGTGGGCTGAGTGATGCGAAGAATGGAACCGCTTTGGTATGCTCATCAAGTGCCGTGAATGAGTCCAACGACGGTAACACGGCAATTAAGTTAAGGCAGCAGCCATGCACAGTGGCGCCAGGAAGCGAATGCGCCTTGCAATCCGAACCGTGACAATCATCTGCTATCACGGCATGGCAACCTTCTGCATCCTGCGCCTGCGCCAAGGCCGAACATAAGGGCGCAACAAAACCCAGCGTCGCGGAGAACAAGACGCAGATCGCCAACAACAGAAAACGGATCGACTTAGGATGCCTACTCATCGCCTGCTTTTAAAAGGCAATCATTTCGCCAGAGGGACCTTCAGTGTAACCGCTCCGGCGAACCATGGCATAGCTTGAACTTCTTTCCAGACCCGCAGGGGCAAGGATCATTCCGACCTAGCTGATCATCCACCGACAAAGGGCTAGACGTCACCGGGTCAGATGGCGTGCCTACCGCAACACCCTTCCCTCGTCGTTCCAACCAATAACGATGAATCTTTCGAATATCTTCGGGAAGATGATCAGCATATTCTCGATGTTGATCCAAGTCGTGTGACACTTCAGTCAGAATTTCCCAACCATCCTCGGTACCGTACAGCCGGAGCACGGTGAGCCATTCAGTATGAAGTGATGTGAGTGGCGTCCAGCCCTCGATGTCGAGTACCAGGCCTTTCATAAATCCCATGCACCAGTCATCCAATATGGGTATCGGATCGCCATCATTCGGATTTTCCATAAGCAAGGGCTCAAAATCCTCGGGCGCCTCCATCAGTTCGGCGGAAATACTATTCATATGCCGAAATACCAGCTCATAAAATCGCTGCGCAGCACGATCCGAACTGAAGTTGGGGCGGGAGACACCTTTCTCAACATCCCAGACCCACGGCATCCAAATACTTGGCATGATCGTATTGGGGCCAGATACCAAGGCAGTCAGAAAGCCATCCAGCATGCTGACGCTCATTGGATCCAGATCGCCGGTCTGACCCAACAACATGCGATCTAACTCTTCGATCTCATCATTCGACAATGGCTGACGTAGGTTCATCGTAAGCAGGCTTAGTGTTCGGCTCGACTATGATACGAGTAGCAGCGATAAAGAGAGAAAAATCATTTTTACCGAATGACAACGCCTTCAACGCAGCTGTGCTTCGGCCTGCATAGCTAATTCACCGCGGCTATTTGCTGCCCATAGCACCACATGCTTCCCGTCTGGCTCGAGACGCGCATGCACTGAGAAGGGCTCGGTGTCGAACAAGGGTGCTATCGCTCTGAATGAAAACTCACTCATCGTTCGATCAGGCAGTTCGCGGCCAAGCAAGTCGGTGAGTAAGCTTGCGATCAGTGGACCATGCACAATCAAGCCCGGGTAGCCCTCGACTTCAGTTGCATAGCTGCGATCATAGTGAATACGGTAGCCGTTGAAGGTGAGCGCAGAATAGCGAAACAACTGCACCGGGTCTGGCGAGATTTGCCTTGACCAGTGCGCATCGGTCGGCGCTAGCTTTGCATTGGACGATGAATCGCCTACCTGCAATACATCGCGGTAGACAATGTCGTGCTCTTCTTGTATCACCAGCTTAGCCTGCACTGAGATGTCATGGGCCACGGTCACAAATACCAATGGACCAGATTTCCCCTGTTTGACTTCAACTGCCTTGATGCGCGAAACACGCTCTGCCTGCGCACCTACCGGTAATGGTGCTAAAAACTGTAAACGACCACCCGCCCACATCCTGCGCGGCAAAGACACTGGCGGCAGAAATCCCCCGCGCTGCGCATGACCATCAGTACCCAACTGCGATGCTGGAACCGCAGGCCAAAAATACATCCAGTGCCATAACGGCGGCAAGGCATCACCAAGAGCGGGAGACCTCGGTAAATCCAAGGTTGCGGCCATGGCAACTGCTCTACCGATGTCGATGTGATCGGTGATGACCTCAGACCGGCCCACCCAAGCAGCCAACTTGTCAGCGTCAAGTAATTGGTTAGGCATCTACGATTCCTAATCGCATTACGCCACGGATTGAAGAGGCTTCGGACATTCGTTGCAGTGGCGTCGGGGTCATTATTTCAATCTGGCTTAGCGACTCGCATCTACCGCTTCACCAATAACTGCTTAAAGTCTCGCTCGTAGCTCATCAGTTTTTTGTGAGCCCGAGAACGCTGCTCGGCAGTCGTCAGTTGATGAAGCCCCGCTAAGTTGGTACAAGCCTCTGTCTGCAGGCGCTGCTGCATCCCCGAGAAACGAGCGTCGCTCGGGTGCATGGCGCGATCAATCAGCGCCAGGATTTCTGCCTCGGCTGCTGATTGTGATAATTTTTGTAATTGTATTTTTTCAAGTGTCAGCAGGATTTGTTGCTGCCGCATCAGGCGGCGCTCCCAACTGATCTGGGGCTGCCACGACGAGTTTCTCACTACACGCAAAATGAAGTCACGCTGCTCGCGATTCAGGCGGCCGTAGTAGGTCTCGGCACGCTCCTCCCAGTCATCGACTCGGCGACGGATACGTTGTTCGTTTGAACCATCGAGCCATTTCTCACGCCACTCACGGTCTTCTTCAGCAAAGCGACGCTTGAGGTGCTGGAGCTGGGCCGCTTGCAGCTGTCTTGCCAATCCTGCAAACAGCGGAACCGCTTGTTTAAGTAAGGTATCCAGATGCTCGGCAGCCAGATCGATATTCTCGCAGGCCTGATCAGCGGTTACGTCGCCCATACTCTGGCGCGCTACCCCGTCAACAAGTTCTGCATAAGCGGGCAGCTGAGTCTCGCGGTGCCAAGCATGAAAGCCCTGAAGTTCCTGCTTCAGCCAGCGAGACTGACTGCTATCCAGATCGAGTTGGCGGTCGAACCACCAGCGGGCGACCAGATCGGCTTGATCGTAACCAAGCTTCACCATGCTGCAGCCGCCGAGCAACACGAGCGCGATCACAAGCGCACATTGGCGGAAGCGACAAGAAAATAGATTCACCGAACTAAACAGTTGGCCATCAGAAGGCATCAGAGCAGCCGAAACATCAGCTGACAGAAAAACCACAGGGAGTCGGCGTCAAGGGTATGACCGCAGGTCAACCTCAAATTCACGAAGCAGTCTATCAGTAACTTCGGAGCGGCGCTTTGGTACATCAGGCGGCGGGCGACGTCTCAGCTGCTTCACCTCATCTGCAGAGTAAGCTTTTGGACGCTCAGGCAACTGCTTCGCACTGAACTCTTTCAGCATCCAGTTCAGCAGTTCGGCGGTTTCTTGGTCGGAAAGTGGTGACTGTGAGGCTCCGGGAACTTGCGCCAGATACTCTCGACCGCCCTCCACTTTGAGAAAATGGCCGATCGTGCCGCGCAAATTCGGGATACCGGGTGCGTTATTGCCACTGCCATCCATCGCGTGACAGCCAGCGCAATGCAACACATAATTCAAGCGTGGTGAGCCAACGCTCTGAGCAGCATCTGCGACCGAGCAACTCAGCATCATGAAGAGCCACAGGAAGATCGATCTCATCTCGCGCCCTGAATTACCCCGCCTTAGCCTGAATAGCCAGGCTGACAAACCATCGCCAACCTGGCAAGCATCACAAACACAGTTTGGCCAGACTAGCCTTTCGGGTCGCCAACGCCAACGATCGCCGCAACGGTACAGTGGTAGGTATTGCTGGTATTCGACATGCACCAGTTGATATCGTTATGAACACCCATTCGATAAGCCGGACGCTCACGCTCGTTTCGGTTGCAGAAACATTGACCACACATCGTGGCACCACAGCAGTCGTTGTAGCTGATCAAATAATCACGACCGTTAGCAGGATTTCGACACGTGCCCACCCAAGTGACCTTCGAAACTTCTGTACCCGGCGGACAAGATGACACCGTGCCACCACAGCAGGTGCAAACAAATCCATCTAACGCACAATAGCGCCAGTAATCACACGCAGTATCGTCTTCACCCTTCTTCGGCGCAGCGTGTGCGTGTGAGCCAACACGATCGAATGGCAATACGGGAAGCACTAACGCCGTGCCTACCAGCAGATTACCCAAGCGCGTGAGCGCACTACGGCGCGACATGGATTGCGCGACTCGGCGAGTTTTTGTTTCAAAAAAATCATCAAACCATTTCACGGGCACCCTCCTGTTGGATGAGCTAAGTTAGTCAGGCGCGCTGACTGATAAATTCTTGAATAGAGGCGACGCCAGTTTCTTTCGCCACAAACAAACTTTCAAGTTGCTCCCTCGAGTTCACCAGACCTTTACCCCGGATCGACCCCTGCTCGTCAATCAGTACCGCGTAGGGCAGTTTGGAAATTTGATAGGTCATCCCCAACTCGGTCGATAACACATAGGGGAATGCACTCAGATCGGCCTTCTCGTAGAACGCTTTATGCTGAGGCAAGTCACCGTCACTCGCCAGCACAATGTCTAGCCAAGCTTTCTCGCTATGAGCGATTGAACGGATCACAGGCAGCAGCTTTTTACACACTGGGCAGGTGGGTGACAAGAAAAACAGTAATTGCCCACGCCCCAGCTGCCCACCAATAGACACTGCCCCACCAGCGATGGATGTCAAGGAGAATGAGGGTGCTGCGTCACCGACCTTGGGACCCTGATCGATCATCAGCGCTCCCATCGGCGCTACACGTTCATACAAAACACCAATCTGTCTGGCCAACGCCCAAACAACAAGCAGCAGGGCCAGCACAACCAGCCACAGAAAAATATTTGAAATTAGCAAAGCGTCGTTCATCGCTTTTTCCTCAGTGTCGGTTGACCAACGGACTCGTTGAATTATTCAGTAATTGATTCGTACATAAATACAAACCGACCAGCGCCAAAACCCCAGCTGCCAAGGTGAAATAATCACCCAAATACAATGATCTGCCTGCACCTTGTTGAGCGGCTGGTATGGTCAGCAGTACCAAGACAAGATTCCGCGCCACCAGTGCCCAGGAGATCGTCTGATTCGACGAGCCGCCGCAGCCACAATCAATGTCGCGAATACCGCGCGCCAGATTGATGGCCACAGCTGCCGTCACTACCAGCAAAATCACCGCAGCGAGTGCAGCACCCACGACGCAGCTGTCTGGGAATAGCAGAGCAACGCCCGCCACGATCTCGACCGTTGGCAACACCCTAGAAACTGGACGAATCAGGCTATACGGTAGCAAGCGGTAGTTTTCCATCGCTGCGGCAAAAATTTCAATGTCGCGCAGCTTCTGCCAGCCCCCAACCAGCAGAATGATCGCCAGCATAGACGCGAAGGCTCGCGTAACAACCGGATCAAAGATGAAGTC
>JAIXQV010000121.1 GCA_027485535.1 Oxalobacteraceae bacterium
AGGAGCTAACCCGTGGCTGATATTCTGAATAAAATTCTCGACGTCAAAGCTGATGAAATCAGTGCTGCGAAAAAACACCAAGACCTCGCCAGCTTGCGTCGAGACGTAGAAAGCAACACCGAATCACAAAGTCAAATCCGCGGTTTCGAGACCAGTCTGCGTGGCAAGATCGGCGCCGGCAAGGCCGGTGTTATTGCCGAGGTAAAGAAAGCCTCACCATCGAAGGGTGTGTTACGCGAAGACTTTCATCCCGCCGACATCGCCGCAAGTTACGCCAAGCATGGCGCTGCTTGTTTATCTGTCTTGACTGATGAGCGATTTTTCCAAGGCGCTCCTGATTATTTGAAGCAAGCGCGTGCTGCGTGCAGCATCCCGGCACTGCGTAAGGACTTCATGATTGATCCTTATCAGGTGTATCAGGCGCGCGCCTGGGGTGCGGATTGCATCCTACTGATCGTCGCTGCGCTTGATCATGGCCTGATGCGCGAGCTGGAAGCCTGTGCCCATGAAATCGGAATGGATGTGCTGGTAGAAGTCCATGATGCGGATGAGCTTGACGCGGCATTGACGCTGAAGACCGCGCTACTCGGTATCAACAACCGTAACTTGCGTACGTTTGAAACCACCCTGGATACCACAATCAATCTGCTGCCGCGCATCCCTGAGAATAAGCTCGTGATTACTGAATCCGCAATCCGTACGCGCGATGATGTCCAGCGTATGCGTGATCATGCCGTACATGCATTTCTCGTGGGCGAGGCGTTCATGCGCGCGCAAGATCCGGGTGCAGAATTGGCGCAGCTTTTCGATTGACCGCATGGCACCAAATCCGGGCCCGCGCCTTTAGCATTTCACTCAACGCCACCACGGATCATGCGTGTCGGGTCCAATCGCTCCACCCAATCACGTCCCATCGGCAGCGGCTCATCACAAATCATCGCTGCCAAAAACTCCGCGCACAGTGGCGCCGTGGTCATTCCGCGTGCGCCATGCCCTAGCGTCGCGTACAAACCCGGCGCTAAGTTTCCAACCAGCGGCAGACGATCCTGCGTGGTCGCGCGCCAGCCAACTCGACCACTCCTCAGTTGTGAGGCATCGCTGACAAAGTCTGGTAGCAGGCGCCGCAAGCGTTCGAAATTTTCAATATCGTCAGCGCGCCGAGCCAATGCATCTTCGTCATCATGTTGCAGCGTCGCGCCAATCGTATGCAGGCCATCCACCGCCGGCGATACATAACCGTCGCGGCAAATAACCATAGCCAGCGGGTGATCGGCACGCGCAGGTAATTGCGAGAGCTGTCCTCTGGCTCGGCCCATTGTCAGCCTTGCCGGTGCAAGCCCGGTATCAAATGCGGTAGCAATAATCAACAACGATGTCTCAATCACAGATTCATCTGCCAGCGTCACACGCCAAGTCTGATCATGACGCTCCACATTACCCACCTTGAGTCCGCTGCGCAGCGTGATCAATGGATGATCAAGCATCGCCTTCACCAGCCGGGGCGGCGCTACCCAGCCAGCCTCACTCAGAAAAAAACCATCAGCCGCGGTGGGCCAGCCACACAGTTCCTCGGCCGAGGTGACATCCACTGGTTTCAGCCAGTCTTCGCTTGCGATTGCTGCTAGCTGGGCCATTTTGTCGTGCTTGCGCGTGTCGCGCGCTATACGCAGCACGCCACACCACGCGTGCGGCACCCCATCAGGATGGCGATTGATCCAACGACGCAGCCAACTGGCGCCTGCCGCAGTGATCTCGGTTACAGGGTTGCCAATCGCACCTAACTCGGGACGAACGATCGCAACTGGATTACCCGAGCCGCCAGCAGCGGGCGTCACCTGCTCGATCACTATAACGGCGATACCGCGCCGCGCAAGTTGACGCGCTACGCTCACGCCTGCGATACCAGCACCGATGACAATCGCTTCTGTAGGCAGCTCGTCGAGCTCGGCGGTGACCGGCCAATGCGCTGCCAGCGCATCGCGCTTACCGCCGAATCCTGGTCGCTTCTCGACCACGAAACCCGCATCAACCAATGCGCGCCTGACCGCGCCAGCGACACACCAACTCGCCACTTGCGCCGCCGGCGCGGCCAATGCCGGCAATTGCGTCAGCAGCGCTTTCGACCACATCTCCGGGTTGCGGTCTGGTGCGAACCCATCCAGGAAAAAAACATCGAAAGGTCCGCGTAGCGCCGGTAGTGCATCGTTGATATCTGCAAAAACCAGCGTCAGCGTCACCTGATCATCCAGCTCAATCGCATGAAATCCTGACAGCATCGGTGGCCAATGCTTGAGTAGTTGCTCTGCCAGTGCTTGCAGACCAACACGCCGATGTGGGTCAGCACTGCTCAGCGCATGGTCGAGGGCAGTTCGCAAATCATCGCGCGTGAAGGGATGCTTCTCGATCGCGACATAATGTAAACGGGCAGTGCCCGCACTCACTCTCAGGCTGTCCCATATCGCAAGAAAATTAACGCCCAAGCCGAATCCTGTCTCAAGTACGCGCACGCAGCCTTGCGTATGCCAGCGTTGAGCGACAGCGCTACCTTCAATAAACACGTAATCTGCCTGTCCCCATGCGCCGCTACGGCTAGCATAGGTGTCGCCAAACTCAGGCGCGTACAAGTGGCCTTCTTCGTCGCAGCGCCATTGCGCTGGTTGAAGCTTGGAATTGAACATCGGAATGATAAGCAGCGATTTAATGACGCTTACTGGAAGGAGCGCAGATCATACAACGCAGGCCATGGGTTAGTGCTTTCAGATTCTCTGGCACACTGCAGTCCATCCTTACCGAAAGAAAAGAAGATGAAAAAAATCGCCGCCTTGTTGCTACTGTTGACCACGCTTCCCGCTTCGTCACAGGTATGGTTACCCTATGCACAAACCGATAGCGCGACGCTGTATTTCGACAGTCTGCGAACGCGCAAAATGGGTGATACGGCGTTTGTATGGGATCTTCATGACCTGCAAGCAGAGGCCAAAGACGGCTCCGGTCGAGCATACCGCTCAGTGATGCACGCCACCGAGTATCAATGCCGCATTCGGCAACGTCGTGTGCTGAGTATTCTGCTGCATACCGGGCCAATGGCAACGGGTGCTGCGGTCGAGGTAGTGACAGCTGGCGATTGGGAAGCAACACCCGCCGATTCAATCGCCGGACGGCTGTTCGAACATATCTGCGAATGAGACTGAGGGAGTCCGTGGCGACAACGATCAGTTGAACTCGGTAGCAGCTGCCTACCTTACTCCGCTGCGCAGTTTCAAATTAATGAGGCTAAGCAAGCGACAGGACGCCGCTTGCGTGGGTATCGTCGAAGATCTTAATTACTGCAGACCGGTATCCGGGCCGGGTGCGATGGCCGATTCCAAGTCGGACCGTACTGGCGCCATTTGTTGGCTTGCAGCGGCCAGTGCTTGTTGCAACTGGCGCGATAGCTGCGCGATGTCGCCGAGGCTCATTGCGACGCGGCACTCGAGCCTCCCATCGATGCTATCGGATGTCTTCTGACCGGCGCGCATAGCGCGGGTCATTTCCTCAATGGCACGCTGCTCAACAAAGCCAAAATCAATCAGGACCATGCCCGAGCCGGCCTGCACCGCGCTGACATTGGATACGATTGCGCGATCGGAGTTGTCACTGGCACGCAATCGCAGCGCTAGCTGCACAGAGGCGGTCTCAGTCGATGCGGCACCGTTGGTGGCGGGGGTCTTACTAACAAGATTCTGGGACATCGGCATTCTCCTTGGGTGAGATGGAAAGGGAGATATTGCCAAGATAGTAATCATCGGGACAAGTACTGGGCAAGCCGCACCGCAGTAGGCGACAAGAGAACATGTCGGTTGGATGCGACATATCTCAGCGTGCAATCAACGTTTGCTAGTAAGCGCTCCGCCGCGATCAAGGCAATAGCTGCGTGTCATCAGTCGCAAGCCACGCGACTCAATGGTGCACACCCCATGCATCCCGAGTACCCAGGTGGGTGTCGCGAGGCAAGCATGCCGCCCATGGCCGCATCGCTTGGCTATTGCGCGCGCAAGCCTACCAATGGCATAAGGGAATGCGGCGCAGATGTACGATGCAGAGCGCCAAATATAATCGCCACGCAGGCTTTCCAGTTAACTTATCCATGCGCATCGCCATTCTCGACAACGACTCTACGCAGCGGGCGCATATGATCGAAATACTGCGAGCGTCCCGCTATACCTGCGCTCCAATAGCGCAGATTGAAAAATTACACGCTGCCCCAGATCCGCAAATTGATTTACTGATTCACCATTGGCAGGATCCCATCCAGGCGCAACAACAACTCCAGTCGCTACGCCTCGTCCGCCCGACACTGCCGGTGCTACTGTTGATCGATGGTGCGCCGACTTCATTGCTTGCCGAGTCACTGCAAGATGGACGAACGGATTATCTGGTCAAGCCAGTACGCCGCCATGAGCTATTGCTTCGAGTTCGCGTATTGATGCTTCGTCTAGCCCCCGATACGTTGCAGAGAAATATGCTGCGCTTCGGAGCCTATGCCTTCGATCTGCAAGCCAGCGAGGCTTGGCGAGCAACTACGCGGATTGCTCTGACCCAGAAGGAGTTCGACCTCGCGCTGCTTTTTTTCCGCCATCTTGGTCGGCCGCTATCACGCGCCACCATCCATGAGGCGGTTTGGCCCAAAGAAGCCGAATTCAATTCGCGCACCTTGGACACTCATGTCTCTAGGGTACGTAACAAGTTAGACCTTCTCCCCGAGCATGGCTACCGACTGGCCCCGGTCTATGGTTACGGCTACCAACTCGAGTCGCTTGAATTTCCTGCCCAAAACACCCCTTCTCAGCAGGTATAATCGGGAACGTCGTTCCCCGGGGGAATCCCAAGGATGCAACTGCTCGCCGTCGGGCTCAACCACACCACGGCTCCCGTCTCGCTGCGCGAGAAAGTAGCCTTCCCCGCCGACCAGCTTGGTCAGGCGGTCGCCTCTGCTTGTGCCTGGTTCGGCAACACCAACCAGCGCCCGTTCGAAAGCGCCATCCTGTCCACGTGCAACCGGACCGAGATCTACGGCGCCAGCGCGAACGACGGTGATATTGAGGCAGTCATCGATCAAACCGCGCATTTCGTCGCGGATTTTCACAAGCTGCCTTACGCGGATCTACGCCCTTACCTGTACGCACTACCGCAAGATAGTGCGGTTCGCCATGCGTTCCGAGTCGCCTCGGGCCTGGACTCCATGGTGCTGGGCGAGCCGCAGATCCTGGGCCAGATGAAAGACGCGGTGCGCCAGGCTGAAGCCGCTGGCGGTCTAGGCACCTACCTGCACCAGATGTTCCAGCGCACCTTTGCGGTCGCCAAGGAAGTGCGATCGACCACGGAAATCGGCGCCCATAGCGTATCAATGGCAGCGGCGGCTGTGCGACTGTCCCAGCGCATCTTTGACGATCTCGCGCAGCAGCATGTGCTGTTCATTGGCGCTGGCGAGATGATTGAATTGTGTATCACGCACTTTGCCGCACAACACCCCAAGAGCATCACCATTGCGAACCGTACGTTGGAGCGCGCAGAAATACTCGCGCAACGCTTCGGCGGCCGTGCCATGCGATTGGGCGAACTACCCGATCAATTAGCGCGTTTTGACGTCGTCGTCTCGTGTACCGCTTCTTCTTTACCTATTATTGGTTTGGGCATGGTCGAGCGCGCGATCAAAATACGTCGACGCAAGCCGATTTTCATGGTCGATCTAGCCGTACCGCGTGATATCGAGTCCGAGGTGGCACGGCGTAACGATGTCTTCCTGTACACCGTGGATGATCTGGGCGCTGCGGTACAAATCGGTGTCGAAAACAGACAATCGGCGGTCGCGCAAGCGGAAACCATTATCGAAACGCGCGTTCAGGCATTCATGCACTGGCTCAGCACCCGCAACATGGTGCCGCTGATTCAGGATTTGCAGGAAAGTGGCGAGCAAATGCGCCGCGTAGAACTTGAGCGCGCCCGCAAACTCCTCGCCAAAGGCGAAGATATTGATGCCGTACTTGAAGCACTGTCCAAAGGCTTGACCGCAAAATTCCTTCACGGCCCACAACAGGCGCTCCATAGCGCCGACGCCGACGAGCGCGCCAGACTCGCTCAGTTGCTGCCGCAACTATTCCGCACCAAGCGCTAGCGGCGCGTATTCGCCGTTACCGCGCGCGGCCACGCATGGCCGCTGTCTCCCTCTCATGTGTCACGTTCCCAAATGAAGCCTTCATTGTTAGTTAAGCTCGAGCAGCTCAAGGAAAGACTCGAAGAAGTCAACGCGCTGTTAGCACAAGAAAATGCAACGGCCGATATGGACCAGTACCGTAAGCTCACTCGCGAGCATGCTGAGTTGGACCCAGTGGTGGCGCTGCATGCGCTATGGCAGCAGGCACAGGAGGATATCCGTGCCGCAGAAGAGATGATGAGCGACCCAGAGATGAAAGTGTTCGCTCAGGAAGAGCTGGCTTCTGCGCAGTCGCGTACCGAGACGCTCACACGCGAGCTGCAAAGAATGATGTTGCCGAAAGACCCGGACGACGAGCGCAATATCTTTTTGGAGATTCGCGCCGGCACCGGTGGTGATGAATCTGCCTTGTTTGCCGGCGATTTACTGCGCATGTATACGCGCTACGCTGAACGACAGCGCTGGCAGGCCGAGATGGTGTCAGCTTCACCCTCGGAGCTTGGCGGTTATAAAGAGGCCATTGTTCGCGTCATCGGACCTGGCGCTTACGCCAGACTGAAATTCGAATCTGGCGGGCATCGTGTGCAACGCGTTCCTGCGACTGAATCGCAAGGCCGTATCCACACCTCTGCCTGCACGGTGGCAGTGATGCCAGAAGCTGATGAGATTGCCGACGTCCAGATCAACCCGGCCGACTTGCGGATTGATACTTTCCGGGCTTCAGGCGCGGGTGGTCAGCATATCAACAAAACAGATTCAGCCGTACGCATTACCCATCTGCCGACGGGCATTGTGGTCGAGTGTCAGGATGATCGCAGCCAGCATAAAAATAAAGCACAGGCGATGAAAGTGCTGGCAGCACGTATTCGAGATGGTCAGTTACGTGAGCAGCAAAGCAAAGAAGCGGCGACGCGTAAATCGCTGGTAGGCTCGGGGGATCGCAGTGAGCGAATTCGTACCTATAATTTCCCTCAGGGTCGATTGACTGACCATAGAATCAATTTGACGCTGTACAAACTCGATTACATTATGGATGGCGACTTGGATGAGTTGATGTCATCGCTCAGTTCAGAGCACCAAGCTGACCAACTCGCAGCGCTGTCGGACGCCGTGTAATGAAAATCCACCCACTCAGTAAACCGCTGCTTCTGTTGATCGCACTGGCCTGTATCGGCATGCTTGCGGTCGGGCTCTACTTGCAATTGAAGCTGGAGATGCTGCCCTGCCCGCTTTGTATTTTGCAGCGCTATGCGTTTGCTGCAGTGGCATTGATTGCGCTACTCACAGTAGCGCTGCCGGCGCGACTAGTGCGTATCGGCGCAGCGCTGACCAGCGTTGCGGCGCTCTGCGGTGCTGGCGTAGCGATCAGGCATCTGTGGGTGAAGGCGCATCCCAGTGTCTCTTGCGGCATCGATCCATTGGAGACCTCGCTCAACGAGATACTCACCGCGCGCTGGTTCCCTTCGCTGTTCCAAGCGGATGGCCTGTGCACCACTGAGTACGAGCCTATCCTGGGTCTTTCGATTCCGAGCTGGGCATTGCTCTGGTTTGTTGTGTTTGCTGCGTTGTCAGCACTGATCGCGATATCGCGACACTCTCGCGCATGAATATCGAGGCGCTGCTCAAGCTGTCCCTGATCGATCCGCTGGAAGCGCAAGTCCTGCTGGCGCACGCGCTGAAATGCACCCGAGTTCAATTGGTGATTCGCAGCAAAGACGAACTGAAGCCGCAGCAAGTCACTGAGGTGAGCGCGCTCTTCATGCGCCGTATGCAAGGCGAGCCGATTGCTTACCTGACTGGCGAACGCGAGTTTCATGGTTTGCGTTTCGAGATCACGCCCGATGTCCTGATCCCACGACACGAGACCGAATTACTGGTCGAACTTGGCTCAGAAAAACTACCCAAAGGCGGCGCCGTGCTCGACCTCGGCACTGGCTCCGGGGCGATTGCTGTGTCGCTCGCGCATGCGCGGCGCGATGCGCGGGTGACCGCCACTGATATCAGCCAAGGCGCGCTAGCACTGGCGCGTCGTAACGCCGCAGCGCACGCCGTCGCACCTCAATTTGTGCAGAGCGATTGGTTGGAGCAGGTTGAGGGTCGATTTGACCTGATCGTGAGCAATCCGCCGTATATCGCCGCTAGTGATCCCCATCTGATGCAGGGTGATCTGCGCTTCGAGCCGCGCTCGGCGCTGACGGATGAGGCGAATGGCATGATGCACATCGGCACCATCATTGATGGTGCGGCGCGGCACCTCAACCCGGGGGGCTGGCTATTACTGGAACACGGCTATGATCAAGCCGCCGCTGTCAGGGCACTGCTGCAAAAGTCTGGCTGGCAGCAGGTTCAGAGCTGGAAAGACCTATCGGGCATCGAGCGCGTCAGCGGCGCACTGCTTGACGGCAACCACCCCGGCAAACCCCTATAATGTCGGCTCATTTGTTTCGAGCATAAGGGAATTTCGTCTATGAGCGATGTACAAGCATGGATTAAGGAAACAGTGACGACTCACCCGGTCGTACTGTTCATGAAAGGCACCGCACAATTTCCCCAGTGCGGGTTCTCGGGTCGCGCTATCGAGCTGCTGAAGTCGGTCGGCGTGGACAACCTGGTTACCGTCAATGTGCTGGAAGATGACGAGGTTCGCCAGGGCATCAAGGATTTTTCTAACTGGCCGACCATCCCTCAGCTTTACATCAAAGGTGAATTCGTTGGCGGCGCCGACATTCTCAATGAGATGCACCAATCCGGCGAGTTAGAAGCGCTGATCAAGGGTTGAGCACTTGAGGCGCCTGATCGTCGCCATGACCGGCGCATCAGGCGCACGCTACGGCGTGCGGCTGTTGGAATTGCTGCGAGCTACCGAAGGCATTGAGACCCATCTGATGATCTCAGATGCTGCCGCCCTCAATCTTCATCACGAGCTCGACGTCAAGCGTAAGGACATCGAGGCGCTTGCCGATCACGTCCATAGCGTACGAGACATAGGCGCGTGTGTCGCCAGTGGTTCGTTTCGTGCCGACGGCATGGTGATCGCACCCTGCTCGATGAAGACACTTGCCGCGGTGGCGCACGGGATGTGCGACAACCTGATCACTCGCGCAGCTGACGTCACCCTGAAGGAAAGGCGTCGTCTCGTACTGCTAGTGCGAGAGACACCATTTAATCTGGCCCATCTGCGCAACATGACCGCAGTCACGGAGATGGGCGGGGTCATTTTCCCGCCGCTGCCTGCGCTGTATCAGCGACCGCAATCCATCGAAGAGATGATCGACCACACGGTAGGTCGTGTGATGGACATGCTGGGCCTCCAGCAAACCCTCGCGCCCGAGTGGAACGGGCTTAAGCCCGCCCAAGCCTAGGCTAGATTTTCTTGATCTCGATGTCCGTTGGCACTGGGTCGCCATCCGGCACCGGTTCGGACGCTGGTGAAGCCTCAGCCCCCTGCGCCGGCTGCTCCTGACCCTCCAGCAGTACACCGACCATGCGCCCGATGGCGTCGTTGTATCCCGCCATCGAAAATACATTGGTACGGAAATGTCCGCTCGTCAGCGGGAACGCAAAGCCCACCGACTCCGACCGTGAGAGTGCGTCGTTCAGTTGCGCAGATTCGCCAAACCAGTACAGCATGACTTCGCCGTTCGCGGTTTCCATGGGCTCACACACCGAGTCAAGGGCAACAGCGCCCACATTGGTGGTCAGCATCATCGGATAGTTGTTTCCGGGCTCGCATGGCGTACCGTTGGCAAAGTAGTAGCGACAAACACGATTCGCGCACAGCATGCCAAACATGGCCTTGCCGTTGTCGTGGGTAGACGCCTCACCCATGCCTTCACGGAACTGTGAAGCCCAGTCGCCATGCTCAACCCTATCATCCGCGTTAGTGAGCGCGGAGACGCCAAACCCAAGCACCAGCAGCAATAACAGTTGTCGCATTCCAACCCCACTTAATGAATGATGAGAATTTAGCACGGAGCCCGAGGCTCGGTTGTTGGCCGCCATCTCACCGCTTGAGCACAAGCCAAGCCAAACAAACGCTTGTTATTTTTCATGCAAGTTACGACCTGGATAGCCGCGTCACAGCCGATGGCCACAAGCGCATGTTCGGCGGATGATTTTTTAATGCATCACGACTGAATTTTTCATGCCGAAACCACAAAAAATTGCCTCTCTAGTAAGGCTATAATCTGGACGTTTTCGAAGTTCAACCATGCTTTGTGATCCCGGTCTATTTGGCCGTACGTGGAAACTCCTGCGGGTTCATCGCAAAGTGTGAAGCAAGCCACAGCTTATCGCGCGAACAAAAATTTTGTCTGAGTGGTGCACGCTCAAGACAATCAGTTACCGGAGGTAATTCATGGGATCAATCGTCAAACAGGCTGGATGGGTGCTGCTAGCTTTACTCGGCGCATTTGCGCTCGGCACTATCGCGCTAGCGCGCGGGGAAACCATCAATGCGCTGTGGATCGTGGTCGCTGCGATAGCGGTCTACATGATCGGCTTTCGCTTTTACGCGCAATTCATCGCGAACCGTGTCATGGAGCTCGATGCAAATCGCGCGACCCCGGCGATCCGGCTGAATGACGGTCTCGATTTCGTACCCACGAACAAGCATGTGCTGTTCGGCCATCACTTCGCGGCGATCGCAGGCGCGGGCCCCTTGGTTGGACCGGTGCTGGCAGCGCAAATGGGCTACCTACCCGGCATGCTGTGGCTGCTGGTCGGCGTGATCCTGGCCGGTGCGGTGCAAGATTTCATGATCCTGTTTGTCTCTACCCGTCGCGATGGCCGCTCCCTAGGCGACCTGGTGAAGAGTGAACTTGGCATCGTTCCGGGTGTGATCGCTCTGTTCGGTACCTTCATGATCATGACGATCTTGCTGGCAGTACTGGCGCTGATCGTGGTGAAAGCACTCGCTGAAAGTCCATGGGGTACGTTCACCGTTGCGGCAACTATCCCGATCGCGTTTTTCATGGGTATCTACAGCCGCTATATACGGCCAGGAAAAGTCGGTGAAGTTTCCATCATCGGCTTCGTGTTACTGATGGCATCAATTGTGTACGGTGGCCACATCGCTGCCGATCCTTTCTGGGGTCCGGCGTTCACCTTCAATGGTAAGCAGCTAACCGGTATGTTGCTGGTCTACGGTATCGTCGCATCGGTGCTGCCAGTCTGGTTGCTGCTGGCACCGCGTGACTATCTCTCTACCTTCCTAAAGATCGGCGCGATTGTTGCGCTGGCCATTGGCATTCTTGTGGTCGCACCCGATCTGAAAATGCCGGCGATGACCAAGTTCATCGATGGCACCGGGCCGGTCTGGTCGGGCACTCTGTTCCCGTTCTTGTTTATCACTATCGCCTGCGGCGCAGTATCGGGATTTCACTCGCTGATTTCATCAGGCACTACGCCCAAGCTGCTCGAAAACGAGCGTCACATGCCCTACATCGGTTACGGTGGCATGCTGATGGAATCGTTCGTCGCGATCATGGCGCTGGTCGCCGCATCGGTGATCGAGCCGGGTGTTTACTTTGCGATGAATAGCCCGGCTGCGGTTCTCGGCACAACGCCAGAAACGGCCGCTGCTGCCATCAGTCAATGGGGCTTCGTGGTAACACCTGAGATGCTCCGACAGACGGCGCAGGACGTCGGCGAAGCCACCATCATCTCGCGTACCGGTGGTGCGCCAACGCTCGCGGTTGGTATGGCCTATATTTTCTCGGAAATGGTCGGCGGCAAAGCGCTGATGGCCTTCTGGTATCACTTCGCGATCCTGTTCGAAGCCCTGTTCATCCTGACCGCAGTTGATGCCGGCACTCGTGTCGGTCGCTTCATGCTGCAAGATTTGCTGCGCACTCTGGTACCCCCTTTCCGTGCAGTGCCCGATCTGGCGTCGAATATCCTTGCTACGCTGCTGTGTGTCGGTGCCTGGGGTTATTTCTTGTACCAGGGCGTGATAGACCCACTAGGCGGCATCAACACGCTGTGGCCACTGTTCGGCATCTCTAACCAAATGCTGGCCACCGTTGCGCTGATTCTGGCCACGGTCGTGCTGTTCAAGATGAAGCGCGAAAGATTTGCCTGGGTCACGGTAGTGCCGACGGCTTGGCTGCTGATCTGCACCATGACTGCGGGCTATCAGAAGATCTTTCACGAGAACCCGAAGATCGGGTTCCTGGCGCATGCCGCCAAGTTTCAAACAGCTGCATCGAATGGCGAAGTATTAGCGCCCGCGAAATCGCCAGAACAAATGCAGCAAATCATTCTGAACGACTATATCGATGCAACGCTGGCGGCGATCTTTATCGCGGTGGTCTTGTCTATCCTAGTGTTTGGGATTCGCTCCTGCTTGCAAGCGCTCAGGGAGCGCGAGCCCACCACCGTGGAGGCAGCTGCAGTGCCAATCAACACCGTGTCTGCCTGACCTAAAGGGCCCATTATGTTCAGCGAACTTGGGAAATTTGGCGCCTACCTCGGCCAGACGGCTAGGCTGATGGTCGGGCTGCCAGATTACGACAACTACCTGAACCACATGCAGGCCAATCACCCAGACCAGACCCCGATGAGCTACGAAGAATTTTTTCGAGAGCGGCAGGAAGCACGGTATGGGGGCAACGGCAAGATTGCGCGTTGCTGCTGAAAGCAAAAACGCCCGGTCACCCGGGCGTTTTTACGATGTCTTTACGAAAATTTGGTGCCGACTGCAGGACTCGAACCCGCCACCCCATGATTACAAATCAAGTGCTCTACCAGATGAGCTAAGCCGGCAACGGCCCGGATTATACGTTATTTGATTCTAGTAAGCCTCGGACGCCCACCATTTTTTGGCGGCGGCTCGTCGTCCCCGTGATCT
Source organism: Oxalobacteraceae bacterium (assembly GCA_027485535.1). GTDB lineage: Bacteria > Pseudomonadota > Gammaproteobacteria > Burkholderiales > Burkholderiaceae_D > Pernthalerella. Next base: position 13,044 of record JAIXQV010000121.1, read on the forward strand.
GTGTCGTCGCTGGATGTCGGTGTCACTGCCGTCAGCGGCGTTGCCTTGGTTGGGGTGACCGTGGCGCTGGGTGCGCTCGACTTTTTACTATCGCCCGCGCCATCACCCCGCTTTACCTCGAACGCCATGCCCTGCCCGTTCTCACGGGCGTAAATAGCGCTGACATTTTCTACGGGGATTTCTATCTCTCGAGATACACCACCGAATCTGGCCTTGAACATGATCAGATCGTTGTCCATCTTCAGATTACCGGTGGCCTCGAAGCTGATGTTCAGCACGATCTCACCGTTCTTCACGAACTCCATCGGGACCCGCGTGTACGCATCGACTGCGACCACAATGTAAGGCGTAAAGCCGTTATCCGTGCACCACTCATACAGCGCACGGAGTAGATAGGGCTTGGTAGAGGTTTCGCTCATTGCCAGTGAGGCGGCATTGGTTAGCGGCGCATCACCTTCTCGGAAGGCGTCAGCGCTTCAATGTAAGCCGGTCGGGAAAAGATGCGCTCAGCATACTTCAGCAAAGGCGCCGCCGTCTTCGACAAATCGATACCGTAGTAGTCTAAACGCCACAACAGCGGAGCGATCGCCACGTCCAGCATCGAGAACTCTTCACCCAGCATGTATTTGTTCTTCAAGAATAAGGGTGCCAACTGAGTCAGACGATCACGAATTTCCTGGCGTGCCTTCTCGTGGGCTTTCTCAGCCGCACGAGACTTCTCATTTTCCAGGGTATGGACGTGAACGAAGAGCTCTTTCTCGAAATTGAACAACATCAAACGAGCACGGGCGCGCATCAGCGGATCAGCTGGCATCAACTGGGGATGCGGGAACCGCTCGTCGATGTACTCATTGATGATATTTGACTCGTACAGCACAAGCTCGCGCTCGACCAGAATCGGCACCTGACCATACGGGTTCATGGTGGAAATATCTTCCGGCTTGTTGAACAGGTCGACGTCGCGAATCTCGAAATCCATGCCCTTCTCGAAGAGCACTAGGCGGCAACGTTGCGAGAACGGGCAGGTTGTGCCCGAGTAGAGAACCATCATGGTTACTGTTCCTTGAAACAAAAGGGTGAGACGGCAACCGCCTCACCCTACGTTGGGATACTCCGCACTATCCGCCACTGAATATTTCGATCAGCGGTCGCGGCGGGACGCGCGGAACTGCTTACTTGACCTCTCTCCAGAACGACGCATTCAATCGCCAGGTCAGCAGTACCAGCAAGGCCAGTAGTAGCAGTACCCAGAAACCGATAGCCTGCCGTTTTGACTTAACCGGCTCAGACATCCAATCCATGAACGCAACCAGATCGCCGATTTGAGAATCGAACTCGTACTGGCTCAACTTGCCCGGGGTAACTTGTTGGAAACCGGCGAACCGGTGAACAGTTTTACCCGCTTCATGCGGGTCTTTTTCTTCAACGAACTTCGCCTTTCGCACGCCTTGTAGCTCCCACAGCACGTGCGGCATGCCGACATTCGGATAAACCAGATTGTTCCACCCTGTCGCGCGGCTATCGTCTTGATAGTAGGTCCGCAAGTAGGTGTAGACGTAATCAGCACCAGAGCCCTCTGAAGACGACTTGGCGCGAACCAGTACCGAGAGATCCGGTGGCACGGCGCCGAACCAGGCCTTGGCGTCTTTCTCGTTCATCGCGGTCTTCATCAAGTCGCCGACTTTATCGCTGGTGAACAGCAGATTCTCGCGGATTTGCTGTTCCGACAGGCCGATATCGCGCAAACGGTTGTAACGAACCAGCGATGCTGCATGGCAGTTCAGACAGTAGTTCACGAACAGGCGCGCACCGTTCTGCAAAGCAGGCAGTTGACGCGAGCGATCTGGCGCGTGATCAAGTGGGAAGCCGCCTTCCGAAGCTTGCGATAGCAAAGGAAGCAACGCCAGCACGATGAGCAATTTCTTCATGAGTTTCATTGTTTTTCCTTTACGGCTCAGTGCGGCTTGAAGTTCACGCGGGTAGGCACTGGTTTAAATTCGCCCATCTTGCTCCACCACGGCATCAGCATGAAGAAACCAAAGTAGATCACTGTACAGATCTGGGCCATCAGCGTGCGGCCAGCGGTTGGCGCTTGGACACCTAGGTAGCCCAGGATCAGGAATGAAATCCCGAACACGATGTAGACCCACTTGTGCCAGTCAGGACGGTACCGAATCGACTTGGCAGGCGAGTGATCAATCCAGGGCATCAGCGCGATGATCAGCACCGATACCCCCATCAGCACGACACCCCAGAATTTAGCGTCGAACACCAGCATCAAAATCGCAGTCACCACGGCGATGCCCATAGCCGCTTGTTTCTGGCGCGACGGCAGTTGGGTTTTCAACGCGATCAAGGCGCCATACGCCAGCACACCGAGAATCAATGCGTACATGAACTGAGACGTCGTGGCACGCAATATCGAGTAAAACGGTGTGAAGTACCAGACCGGCGCGATATGCGCAGGGGTTTTCAGCGGATCTGCTGGAATGAAGTTGTTGTACTCAAGGAAGTAGCCGCCAAACTCCGGTGCATAAAATACGACCGCACTGAAAATGAAGAGGAAGCAGGAAACTCCAAAAATATCTTTGGTGGTGTAGTAAGGGTGCGAAGGGATGGTGTCGACACCATGACCATCAGGACCAAGGGTTTCCTTCACCTCGACACCGTCAGGATTATTTGAGCCAACTTCGTGCAATGCGATCAAATGGGCCACAACCAAGCCCAGCAGCACCAAGGGGATCGCGATGACATGAAATGCGAAGAAGCGGTTCAGCGTTGCGTCTGACACGACATAATCGCCACGAATCCACAGCGACAAATCAGGACCGATGAAGGGGATGGCGCCGAACAGGTTGACGATCACCTGAGCACCCCAATACGACATCTGGCCCCATGGCAGCAGATAGCCGAAGAAGGCCTCTGCCATCAGGCACAGGAAAATACCCACGCCAAACAGCCAGATCAGTTCACGTGGCTTGCGGTACGAGCCGTATAGCAGGGCACGTGTCATATGCAGATACACCACGATGAAGAATGCAGATGCGCCGGTGGAATGCATATAGCGCACCAACCAGCCCCAAGGCACCTCGCGCATGATGTACTCAACCGATGCGAAGGCGAGGTTGGCATCCGGCTTGTAGTTCATGACTAGGAAAATCCCGGTCACGATTTGGATCACCAGCACCAGTGCAGCGAGCGAACCAAACAAGTAGAAAACGTTGAAGTTCTTCGGGGCATAGTACTTACCCCATTGGTCGTTCCACAGCTTAGTGAGCGGGAAGCGATCATCGACCCAGGACAGCGCCTTTTGCGCGACCGGCGCATCAGCCGGCAGTTTGGTTTCATGGAACGCCATTTTTAGGCCTCGCCTTTCTCGTCTTTACCGATCACGATGCGGGTATCACTGGCGAACATGTGCCGTGGGACCTGCAAGTTGTCAGGGGCAGGTTTATTCTTGAACACTCGACCGGCAAGATCAAACGTCGAACCATGGCAAGGGCACAGGAACCCGCCTTGCCAATCGCTGGATAGCGATGGCTGCGCCCCGGCCTCGAGTTTCGGCGATGGCGAGCAGCCAAGGTGACTGCAGATGCCGACAGTCACCAGATACTCGGGCTTGATCGAGCGATGCTCGTTGCGCGCATACTCGGGCGTTAAATCGTCGGCATTGCGCTCTGATTTCGGATCGGCGAGATCGCCGCCGGTTTTTTTCAAAGAGGCGACCATTTCCGGTGTACGACGCAAAACCCAAACTGGTTTGCCTCGCCACTCAACCGTTTTCATCTCGCCCGGCTTCAAATCAGCCACATCAACTTCGACTGGTGCTCCAGCCGCTTTCGCACGCTCAGATGGCTCAAATGTGGCCACGAAGGCACCAGCACCAGCCACGCCAGCAACGCCTCCCGCCGCAGCGGTCGCAACCAAAAGGCCGCGCCGGCTCGAGTCGACTTGATTCTCGTCACTCATGACAACCCCAATCAAAGAAATTGCAAATCAAAATGCTTCAAATTCGTCGCCAAATTCAATGCGGACCGTACTCACCGCAGAGAATCCATCGCACTAAAAACACAAAACAGCCGATCTGGCGTCCAAGGGAACTTCCAGCAACCTTCCATTATATCGGAGCCGAGAATCAACCGTAAGGAGCGCCGCTGGCGTGAAACGCGCGCGCATATAATTACCAATCAGACAACGTGTCATCCATTACGCGGTCGACTCAAGCGGCGAGCAAGAAAAGCAATTGCTTGACTTATCGAATTGGCAAATTAAATCGTCTGACGTACACAAGGCGATTGCTCAGAATCGCTCAGGTACGTCGCGACTGAAATGGGATTAAACCGAGCCGCTGCGCTTCAATAATCGCTTCAGTGCGCGAGTGAACGCCCAACTTGGCGTAGATGTTTTTGATATGGGTTTGTACCGTGCCGATTGACAAACCGAGCGCTTCAGCCACCTTCGCATAACTGCCTCCACGCGAAATGGAATCCAGAATTGAGAACTCTCGCCGAGTCAACAAAGCGGATTCCGCCTCACTGGCGCCAATATTGTCACCGACATCGCCGCGCATACGGGTCAACACCTTACGCGCGATTATCGGGCTAATCGGTGAGCCACCTGCGCGCAGATCCACGATCGCATCAAGGATGTTCAATTGCACAGAATCTTTCAGCACATATCCGGCTGCTCCTGCCTTGATGCAGGCAAGTATTTGGTCTTCTTCGCTCGACATTGTAATGACCAGAATATCGGCGCGCGGCCGCAGCTGACGACAATCCTGAATCACGCTAACACCTGATCCATCGGGTAAACCGAGGTCGGTCAGCAGTAAATCAATCGGAGACTGCGCCAGATGCTCTCTTGCCTCACGCACGGTACCAACGGCGGAGCAAAGCATGAGGGAAGGCTCGCGCTCAATGGCGCGGCAGAGCAGGCGTCTTGTCACGGGATCATCCTCGACGACCAACACCCTGCACGGCTTTGGCAAGCCAAACGCTGACATTTTGAATGCTTGAAACAATTAAACAAACGCTTCGTCGGTGGAGATTGCAAGCGCCGAGTTCCGAACACTCGAACTAACAAATTTTCACACTGGGTTCGTAATATCAATAAACTGATGATCAATGCCAAAGTGACTCGACAAATATGCACCGAGCGCCTGTACGCCAAAACGCTCGGTGGCATGGTGACCGCACGCGAGGTAAGCAACACCTGACTCCCGCGCGAGATGCACCGTTTGCTCTGAAATCTCGCCGCTCAGATAGACGCTTGCACCTGCATCAATCGCCTGCTCGAATGCATTTTGTGCGGCGCCTGTACACCAGGCTACACGAGCAATACGCTGCGCAGGATCACCAATCAGTTGCGGCTGCCGGCCCAATACACGCCGTACCAAATCCAATAATTCAGCAACAGTTTGGGCGTCGCTGTCGCCATACCAACCGAGATCTTGCTCGCCGAAACGACCCAAAGCCTTCAAGCCCAGACGCGTCCCCAGTTGCGCGTTATTACCGAGCACAGGGTGAGCATCTAGCGGCAGATGGTAAGCGTAGAGATTCAATTCATGATCCAGCAATCGCTTGAGCCTGAGACGTCGATGGCCAACCACCCGCGGGTCCTCGCCACGCCAAAAATAACCGTGGTGCACCAGTACCGCATCCGCCTTGACCTCAATCGCTGCGTCCAGCAAGGCAAGGCTCGCGGTAACGCCTGTCACCAGACGGCGGATGTGTGGCTTACCCTCGACTTGCAATCCATTTGGGCAGTAATCGCGAAACCGGTTAATATCCAGCGTCTCAGCGAGATGCTTCGTTAAGGTTTCACGCTCCAAGCCTTTCTCGCTCGTATCCATTCTTTCCTGATCTGTCATGCGTCGTCTGTGGTTGTTGTTCGCGCAAACTGTCACCGTCGCGCTTGCGCTATGGTTCATTGTAGCGATCTTGAAACCCGAGTGGCTTGGCCGCGCGCCAGGTGGTGGGCGACTGATCTCGACGACCGTTGCGGTGCGCGAAGCGGACGGCTCAAGTACGACACTGCAGAATACCTACCGCGCTGCCTCGCAACGTGCGATGCCGACCGTCGTCAATATCTACACCACCAAGGCTGGAAGACAATCCCCGCACCCGTTCGACAACGATCCGTTCTTTCGTCGCTTCTTCGGCGACAACCTCGGCGCTCCCGATGAGCGACAGTTTAGCCTCGGCTCTGGCGTCATCATCAGCCCGGATGGCTACATCCTCACCAACAACCACGTGATCGAATCAGCGGAAGAGATCGAAATCGCGCTGGCGGATGGTCGAAAAGTCAAAGGCAAATTAGTCGGAACCGACCCGGAGACTGATCTGGCCGTCGTCAAGATCGACTTGAATAATCTGCCCGCCATCACCCTCGCAAAACTCGACAACACCAAAGTCGGTGATGTGGTGCTGGCGATTGGTAATCCGTTCGGGGTTGGCCAAACCGTAACCATGGGCATTGTGTCTGCGCTCGGCCGCAATCATCTTGGCATCAACACGTTCGAAAACTTCATTCAGACAGATGCCGCAATCAACCCAGGTAACTCCGGCGGCGCACTGATCGACACGGACGGTCATCTGCTGGGCATTAATACGGCGATCTACTCGCGTAGCGGCGGTTCACTGGGGATTGGATTTGCGATTCCAGTCACGACGGTGAAAAACGTGATGGAAGCGATCATCAAGAACGGTCAGGTCGTACGTGGCTGGATCGGGGTCGAGCCACAAGATATTACGCCCGAGTTAGCCGAGAGCTTTGGGCTACAGAAAGCCTCAGGCACCATTATCGCGGGCGTACTCAGAGGCGGTCCAGCCGACAAGGCGGGTATCAAGCCGGGCGACATCTTGTTATCGGTGGGTGAAAAGCCGGTCTCTGACACGGTATCGATGCTGAATCTGGTCGCACAACTGACACCAGGTGAGAATGTTGCGCTGACGGTGCTACGCAAATCGAAGAAAACCGAACTCAATGTCGTGGTCGGCAAACGACCGAAAATGAAACAACCACCACCGCAAGACGGCGAGTAAGCTACCGAACCACCATCACACCTGGCATGAACGTGGGATCAAGAAGATTCGGTTGATTCTTCGGGTGCCTGTGTTGCTTTGGCAAACAGGGGTGCGAGCAAAATCCCGACCTCGTACAGAAGGCACAGCGGAATCGCGAGGAAGAGCTGGCTCATGATATCGGGCGGTGTCACGATGGCGGCAATCACGAATGCGCCGACAATCACATACGACCTGATCGCCTTGAGCTTTTCGACGGAGACGATACCCATCCGCACCAGGACAATCACGACCACCGGTACCTCGAAGGTCAGACCGAAGGCAAGACACATCATGAGAACGAAATCAAGATAGTTCTCAATGTCTGGCGCAACCGAAATGGATTTCGGCGCGAAGTCACTAATAAACTTGAACACCGTGCCAAACACGAAGTAGTAGCAGAATGCCACGCCGAGGATAAACAAGGCCGTCGACGAAATAATCAGTGGCGCTACCAAGCGTTTCTCATGCATGTACAAACCAGGAGCGACGAAAGCCCATGCCTGATACAGCACCCAAGGTAAGGAGATCATCAAGGCCGCTACCATGGTGATCTTCATGGGCACCATGAATGGCGTGATGACGCCGGTGGCAATCATTTTCGAACCTTCAGGCAACGCGTGCAGCATGGGCTGCGCCATGAAGTCGTAGAGCACCGATGCGCCAGGCCAAACCGTGAACAAGACAATGAAAATCACCAGCACCACTGCAGAGGCGCGCACCAACCGGGTACGCAGCTCGACTAGGTGCGAGATGAAAGTTTCCTGAATACCTGAAGGCTTGTCGTCGGACATGGGCTTAGTGGAAAAACTTCACGCTCTTGCCCGAGGCCGGGCGGTAGCGGGCGACCCGCGCTGCGCCTGACTGAACACGGGTCTTGAGCCCATGCTGTCGTTTGTACCAAAGCGGCAGCATAGTGGTGTGTGACATGCGCTTGCGACGAAACTCACGGCGCTTGGCATCGAATTCCCATAACGCCGGAACGCTGGGGCTGTATTCGTAGCTGTTATCAAAGGATTGTTGTGCGTGATGGAGCGAATCAGATAGCTCCTTACCGGCCTCATCAACCTCTTTGCGAACCTCAGCCGCCTCTGAAGAAAACGTCGAATTCAGCTTGGTTGCCGCGTCAACGAAATTGGTCTGCATTTTATGCAGTTCTTCCATCTGCATCTCGCGGTTGACCTCGGCCTTGACGTTATTGATATAGCGCTGGGCACGACCGAACAAGGTACCCGCCATACGAGCGACAGCCGGCAGTTTCTCCGGGCCGATCACAACGAGAGCGACAGCACCGATGAGGGCGAGTTTGGAGAGACCGAGGTCGATCATGGCGGGCGAGGAACCAGACAGGCGCGGCGGGCAGAATCAGCCCGCCGGGATGGGCGGGATCAGCTCTTGGCTTTTTCCTTGGCTTCGACATCGATGGTGGACTTGTCGGCAACCTGCTGCGCAGGCGCGCTCGGCTCTTCAGAACCCTTCACACCATCTTTGAAGCCCTTGACCGCTTTGCCCAAATCACCGCCGATGTTGCCCAGCTTCTTGGTGCCGAACACCAACATCACGATGACCAGTACGATGACCCAGTGCCAAATACTGAATGAACCCATTACATTCTCCTAGCGACTTTTTAGCCGTCAACTTCTGTTTACACCGAATTCGTGCTACCCATGCCACGGGCGAGGACCACCCATCAGGTGAAGGTGTAAATGGTACACCTCCTGACCGCCGTCAGGACCGGTGTTAATCAGGGTCTTGAAGCCCCCTGTCGGACCGTCTGCGCCGTTTAGGTACCCACCGCCATGTTCCCGCGCCAATTTGGGAGCGATGAGCAGCATTTTACCCAACAACGCCTGATGGCGATCATCGCTATCGGCCAGGGTCGCAATATGCTCTCGCGGGACCATCAGCAAATGCATGGGCGCAGCAGGATTGATATCGTGAAAAACAATTAGGTCATCATCCTCGAACACCTTTTTCGAGGGGATCGCGCCAGCAACAATCTTGCAGAAAATGCAGTTATCCAAAATATCTCTCCGACTTTACGAAGCAATCGATCGAATGAAGCGTTGCGCGCCGCTGCCCAACGGCGACTAACGAGCTTATCTGCCGGCCTCGTCTTGCTCGCGCTTTTTCAGCTTGCGGTTAGCCTTTTCCTCGATACCGGAAACGCCTTCACGCCGGGCTAACTCGTCGATGACCTGCTGCGGCGTCAGGTTGAACTGCGACAGCATGATCAGCGAGTGGAACCAAAGATCGGCGCACTCATACACCAGCTTGCTTGGATCGGCGCCCTGCCGAACATCCTTGGCCGCCATCACCGCCTCGGTCGCTTCTTCACCGATTTTTTTGAGGATCGCATCATCACCCTTGGCGAATAAGCGCGCGACGTAAGAGCTCTCGGGATCACCCCCGGCAGCAGGTTTTCTTGTTTCGATAATTTCAGCCAGCCGTTGCAGGGTGTCGTTCATTTCATTTCTTGTAGATGTCATCTGGATCTTTCAAGACCGGCTCGACCTCGACCCAGCTCATTGCGCCATTGTCGTCCTGCAGCGCATGAAAAAAACAACTGTGCCGGCCGGTGTGACAGGCCATGCCCCCGACCTGCTCGACCTGAAGCAGTAGCACATCATCATCGCAATCCAGACGAATCTGATGAACTTTCTGAAAGTGGCCGGACTCCTCGCCCTTGTGCCACAACTTGTTGCGCGAGCGGCTCCAGTACACCGCTTGTCCGCACGCCACCGTGCGCGTCAGTGACTCGCGGTTCATCCAGGCCACCATCAGTATTTGATTGCTACCCAGCTCTTGTGCAATCGCAGGTATCAGACCATTTTGGTCCCACTGGACACGATCCAGCCAATCAGTCTGCGTCATCATGCAAGCCTCATCGGGATGCCTTGCGACGCCATGTACGCTTTGGCCTCTTGCACGGTGTGTAGCCCGTAATGAAAAATACTGGCCGCCAGCACAGCATCGGCGCGACCCTGAGTGACACCATCGGCCAAATCCTGCAAACCGCCCACACCACCCGAGGCAATCACGGGAATCCCCACGGCGTCCGAAACAGCACGCGTCAAAGGAAGATCAAATCCACCCTGCGTGCCATCGCGATCCATGCTGGTCAGCAGAATTTCACCAGCGCCCAGCGATTCCATCTTGCGCGCCCACTCAACCGCGTCAAGGCCCGTCGCCTTGCGACCTCCGTGCGTGAACACCTCCCAATGACCGCCGGGGGCGCGCTTGGCATCAATCGCCACCACGATGCATTGTGATCCGTACTTGCCGGCTGCATCCGCCACTAATTGCGGGTTGGTCACTGCCGATGTGTTGATGCTGACTTTGTCCGCACCCGCATTCAGCAGGCGGCGCACATCGTCGACTTGGCGCACGCCACCGCCGACGGTGAGTGGGATGAATACTTGCGAGGCGACATCTTCAATGATGTGAAGAATCAGATCGCGGTCGTCGGATGAAGCGGTGATGTCGAGGAAAGTAATTTCGTCAGCGCCTTGCTGGTCATAGCGGCGCGCGATCTCCACCGGGTCACCAGCATCGCGCAGCTCGACGAAATTCACGCCTTTCACCACCCGCCCTGCGGTGACATCCAGGCAGGGGATGATGCGTTTTGCCAGGGTCATGTCAGTCCGCGTCTCGCTCGTCGGACAGCACGTCGGCACGCTCCTGAGCCGTGCGCAGGTCGAGCGTGCCCTCGTAAATGGATCGTCCGCAGATCACGCCCTCGATACCCTCATCCTGGACTGCGCACAAAGCCTCGACATCGGTAATCGTGTGCACGCCGCCGGAGGCGATCACAGGGATGGTCATGCTTTGCGCCAGCTTGACGGTGGCATCGATATTCACACCTTTCATCATGCCGTCGCGGCCAATATCAGTGTAGACAATCGCCTCGCAGCCGTAGTCTTCAAATTTCTTCGCTAAATCGATCACCTCATGCCCGGACAGCTTGCTCCAGCCGTCGGTGGCGACTTTGCCCTCTTTGGCGTCCAGGCCGACGATGATCTGACCAGGAAATGCGCCACAGGCATCATGCAAGAAGCCGGGGTTCTTCACAGCAGCGGTACCGATGATCACGTAGGAGATTCCGTCATCGAGAAAGCGCTCGATGGTGTCGAGGTCGCGAATGCCGCCGCCGAGTTGTACCGGAATCTCATCAATATCAAACTCTTCTGCGTATTCGCGCACCGCGGCAAGAATCGACTTGATGGCCGGCTCATTTTTCGGCTTACCGGCAAACGCGCCGTTCAGATCGACCAGATGCAAGCGCCGCGCGCCCTGCTCCAGCCAATGCCGCGCCATTTTTGCAGGATCATCCGAGAACACAGTGGCCTGGTCCATGTCGCCTTGTTTCAGGCGCACGCAGTGGCCATCCTTGAGATCGATAGCAGGTATCAGCAGCATGACGGCAGTAAAGAGATTCGAAAGAACTGGTTGGGTGGTTGAAGCGGGCGTCTAAGTCGGCACTCAGAACCTGTCTCGTTAGGTCGATGGCTAGGCCTCAGCACCACGAACAGTACAACACGTGCGGCAAGGGTGCTGCCAACGCCCCAAGCGGCCTGACGAGATAAGTTCTAAGGGTTCCAATGTACAAAATTTTTATAGAGCTGCAAACCGGCGGCTGCGCTTTTTTCAGGGTGGAATTGCGTAGCAAATATGTTATCGCGGCCGGCCGCGCAGCAAAACGTCACCCCGTAATCGGTTTCGCCGTAAATATGTGCAGAATTTTCCGGCACCGCATAGTAGCTGTGGACGAAGTAAAAGTAGCTATCGTCCGGCACCTCTGCCCAGAGCGGATGCGCACTTCGCTGCCGAACCCGGTTCCAGCCCATTTGCGGCACCTTGTAGCGCGAGCCATCTGACTGCAAACGCTCATCCAACTGAAAACGGATCACCCGTCCGGGCATCAGCGACAAGCAGTGCGCGTCACCTTCCTCGCTCCAGTCGAACATCATCTGCTCGCCCACGCACACGCCCAGCAAGGGTTTGGATTGCGCCGCCTCCAGCAAGGCCTCCAGCAGGCCAGACTCGCGCAAGGATTGCATGCAATCAGGCATCGCGCCCTGCCCTGGCAAAACAATACGGTCGGCAGCGCGGATCGCTTGCGGATCGCCGCTGACGCTGACCTCGGCTTCCGGCGCAACCCGCATCAAGGCCTGCGCCACGGAGCGCAGATTGCCCATCCCGTAATCAACAACGACGATCCTGTTCATGGTGGAGTCAGCGAACCAATACTCTGGCGCAGTGCTGAGAGATGGATCAGAGGCTACCCTTGGTCGACGGAATGGTACCGGCAGCGCGCGCATCGAGCTCGGCCGCCATGCGCAAGGCCCGGCCAAACGCCTTGAACACGGTTTCACATTGATGGTGCGCGTTGTCGCCGCGCAGATTGTCGATGTGCAGGGTCACCAGCGCGTGGTTGACGAAACCCTGGAAAAACTCGTGCGTCAGGTCGACATCAAATTGCCCGATCATGGCGCGCGTAAAGGGCACGTGAAACTCGAGCCCGGGCCGACCGGAGAAATCGATCACCACCCGCGATAAGGCCTCATCAAGCGGCACATACGCATGACCGTAACGTCGGATACCCTTCTTGTCGCCGATGGCTTTGGCGATCGCCTGCCCAAGCGTTATTCCGACATCCTCGACCGTGTGGTGGGCATCGATATGAAGATCCCCTTTGGCGCTGATGTCGAGATCAATCAGACCATGGCGCGCGATCTGATCGAGCATATGGTCGAGAAAGGGAACACCGGTATCCAGTTTTTGCTGGCCGGTACCGTCAAGATTAAGCGCGACCCGAATTTTGGTCTCGCTGGTGTCTCGTACCACTTCTGCTTTGCGTTGGATCGACATGTTGGAAGAGCGTCAGGACATAAGGCTGGATTGCAGCGCGGACAGAAACGCCGCGTTTTCCTGCGGCGTGCTAACGGTGACGCGCAAGCAATTCTCCAGAAGCGAGTGCATTTTACCGACATTTTTTACCAGCACCTTCTGCTGCAGTAGACGCTGGAACACCTCGGTACCCGTCAACCCGGGGCGATCAATGCGTAACAATAGAAAGTTGGCAGCCGAAGGGAAACATTCCACCCCGGGCAGACGGGCAAGAGACTGCGCCATTTGGCTGCGCTCGGCGCAGATTGCATCTGCCTGTGTATCGAGTACCGCCGCGTGCTCGAGCACAAACGCCGCGGCCGCTTCGCTCAGCACATTGACGTTGTAGGGCGGGCGCACTTTGTCGAATTCCGCCAGCAGCTCGTTTGATGCGGACATGTAGCCCAGCCGTATTCCTGCAAGACCGAGCTTGGATACCGTGCGCATCAGGACCACGTTGGCAAATTCAGGCAGCCTCGGCAGAAAGCTGGTCCCCGCAAAGGGTTGGTAGGCTTCGTCGACAATCACCAGACCGGTATCGCCCACCTCGCGAATAATCGCCAGCATGTCATCCAGATCGAACAAATTCCCAGTTGGATTATTGGGATAGGCAAGGTAAGTGATCGCCGGCCGCTGCGCTCGTATGGCTGCCAGCATGGCCTCAAGATCGAGTGAAAAGTCAGTACGCAGTGGCACGCCGATGAACTCCATGCCTGCCAGTTGCGCCGACATGGCGTACATCACGAAGCCCGGCACCGGCGCCAGTACCTTGGCGCCCGGCTTGGCGCAAGCGGTCGAGACAATCGCGATCAGCTCATCGGAGCCATTGCCGAGAATGACATCGAAGCCAGCAGGAATCGCCATATGTTTGCGAATGGCAGCCTTCAGCTCAGCGTAGCTCGGCACTGGATAACGATTCATTGCTACCGCACCGAGGCGCTCGCCCAGCTGCCGCTGCAATTCGGGCGGCAGGGTGTACGGATTTTCCATGGCATCGAGCTTGACCAAGCCTGACGCATCCGGCACATGATAAGCAGCAAGCGCGCGCACATCGTCGCGCACGATATTCAGCAGACGCGACATATCGCTCACTCGAACCGCATCTCGGCAGAGCGAGCATGCGCCTGCAGTCCCTCGCCATAAGCAAGCTCTGCGGCCACCTTGCCGAGGGTCTGCGCACCAGCGGCGCTGACATGGATGATGGAGGACCGCTTCTGGAAGTCATACACACCCAGCGGCGATGAAAAACGCGCGGTGCGTGAAGTCGGCAGTACATGGTTCGGTCCGGCGCAGTAATCGCCTAGCGACTCGGATGAGAAACGTCCCAGAAACATGGCGCCCGCGTGGCGTATCTTGTCAGCCCATCGCATCGGTTCTGCGGCGGAGATCTCGAGATGCTCTGCAGCGATCAGGTTCGCAATCTCACAGGCTTCATCCAAGTCGCGCACTTTTACCATCGCACCGCGATTTGTTAGCGAGGTGTGGATCACGTCTTTGCGCGGCATGGCGTCAATCAGCTTGTTGACGCTGGCCGCGACGCTATCGAGATAATCGGCATCGGGGCAAACCAGTATCGATTGCGCCAGCTCGTCATGCTCAGCCTGCGAGAATAAATCCATCGCAACCCAATCCGCCGGTGTGCTGCCGTCGGCCAGCACCAGAATCTCACTCGGGCCCGCGATCATGTCGATACCCACGGTGCCGAATACGCGCCGCTTGGCTGCAGCCACATAGGCATTGCCCGGACCAACGATTTTGTCGACCTGTGGAATCGTCGCCGTGCCGTACGCCAGCGCACCAACTGCTTGTGCGCCACCAATGGTAAAGACACGATCGACACCAGCAATAGCGGCCGCGGCCAATACCAATGCGTTCTTCACGCCGTCAGGTGTCGGCACCACCATAATGACCTCACCCACACCCGCTACTTTTGCCGGTATCGCGTTCATCAGTACTGACGAGGGGTATGCCGCCTTGCCGCCCGGGACATAGATACCGACCTTATCCAGCGCGGTCACTTTTTGGCCAAGTACGGTGCCATCCGGCTCGGTGAAGCTGAATCCATCGGAGCCGCACTCTTGCTTCTGCCGCTGGTGATAGACGCGCACGCGATCAGCCGCCTGCTGAAGCGCATCACGACGCTGTGGGCTCAAGCCATCCAGTGCCGCCTGCAGTTCGGTACGCGGGATTTCCAGCGCCGCTACGCTGCTAGCAGGTAGTCGATCAAATTGGCGGGTGTACTCGAGTACAGCGTCATCACCGCGTTGCTTCACCTCGGCGAGAATGTTCGCGGCAGCGCGATCGATCGCTTCATCCTCGGCTGCCTCGAATGCGAGCACAGCCATCAGCTTGGCGTTGAAATCAGAATCAGTCGTATTGAGTCGGCGAATAGAGACGGACATGGTTTTTATTGTTCAGATCGCGCAGCGCGTTCAAAGGCTTCAATAATCGGCTGTAGTTTTTCGCGCTTGGTCTTGAGCGCTGCGCGATTCACCACCAGCCGCGATGAGATATCCATAATTTGCTCAACCTCGACCAGATGATTCGCGCGCAGGGTGCTGCCAGTAGACACCAAATCAACGATGGCATCCGACAGACCAACCAAAGGCCCCAGCTCCATGGAGCCGTACAGCTTGATCAGATCGACATGCACTCCTTTGGCGGCAAAATGCTCGCGCGCGACTTTCAGATATTTCGTTGCGACGCGCAGTCGCGCGCCCTGCCGAACTGCGCTGGCATAGTCGAAACCCGCCGGCACCGCCACCGACATGCGGCACTTGGCAATATTGAGGTCGACAGGCTGGTACAGCCCCTCGCCACCATGTTCCAGCAAAACGTCTTTACCAGCGACGCCAAAGTCAGCGGCACCGTACTGAACATAGGTCGGCACATCGGACGCGCGCACAATCACCACACGAATCGCTGCGTCACTGGTCGGTAGGATCAGCTTGCGCGATTTTTCAGGATCATCAGAGACCGTGATACCCGCCGCCTCAAGCAGCGGCAAGGTCTCGTCAAAAATACGCCCTTTGGATAGTGCTAATGTCAGACTCTGATTCATGCTTATCGAATTCTTTGTATATCCGCGCCAACCGCAGACAGCTTGACTTCCATACGATCATAGCCACGATCGAGATGATATATGCGGTCGATCAGCGTCTCGCCTTCCGCCGCAAGACCCGCGATGACGAGCGATGCCGAAGCGCGCAAGTCGGTTGCCATGACCGGCGCACCGACCAGCTTGCCGACCCCATGCACGACCGCCGTATGGCTATCGATCTCGATCGATGCGCCGAGTCGGTTGAGCTCCTGCACGTGCATGAAGCGGTTTTCGAAAATCGTCTCGGTGACGCGGCTGCTACCTGCCGCAATGCAGTTCAGCGCCATCAGTTGCGCTTGCATATCGGTGGGAAAGCCGGGGTACTCGGTGGTGCGAAAACTGATTGATTTCGGACGGCTAGACATCTGCACGCGAACCCAATCTTCTCCCGCTGTCAGCACCGCACCGGCATCGCGCAACTTGTCGACCACTACATCCAGCAAATCAGCGCGCGCGCTTTTCAGCAGCACATCACCACCGGCTGCGGCGACTGCGCATAAAAAAGTGCCGGTTTCTATGCGGTCTGCAATCACCGCATGCGCGGCACCATGTAAGGCTTCAACCCCAGTGACAACTAATCGATCGCTGCCAATACCTTCGATCTTGGCGCCCATCGCCACCAGCAAATTTGCCAGATCGCTGACTTCGGGTTCGCGCGCGGCGTTCTCCAATATCGTAACGCCATCAGCGAGCGTTGCCGCCATCAGCAGGTTTTCTGTGCCAGTGACGGTGATCATGTCGGTTACGATCCGCGCGCCTTTTAGACGCTTGGCCTTGGCGTAGATGTAGCCGGCCTCGATACGAATCTCGGCGCCCATCGCCTGCAGACCCTTGATGTGCTGATCAACCGGGCGCGAGCCAATCGCACAGCCGCCCGGCAGAGAAACCTTTGCTTCACCGAAGCGCGCCAGCAAAGGCCCCAACACCAAGATCGAAGCACGCATGGTTTTCACCATCTCGTACGGTGCCTCCAGCTTGGTGACATCGCGCCCGCACAACTCCAGTGCCGCGCCCTTGTCTTCAATCGCCAAGCCCATCTGACGCAACAGCTTTTGCATAGTGGCCACGTCCTGTAGCTTGGGGACGTTGGACAGCACGAGCGTGTCGGCGGTCAGCAGACCAGCGCACAGGATGGGCAGCGCAGCGTTTTTCGCGCCGGCGATTTCGATCTCGCCAGCCAGCCGACGGCCGCCGCGGATCAGCAACTTATCCATCAGGCCTGATACTCCTCAGGCGTCACGGTCTTCATCGACAGCGCATGAATCTCAGCCTTCATACGATCACCAAGCGCAGCGTAGACCAGCTGATGACGCTGTATCAGGCGCTTGCCTGCAAACGCAGGGGAGACGATCAGCGCTGTGAAATGCTGGCCGTCACCATCTACTTCGAGATGCGTGCACTCGAGTCCGGCGGCGATGTAGTTCTTGATCAGATCAGGTGTGGGTAGCACGATTCAACCTCATGAGAAAACCAATTTTGTTAAAGACGTCTAGTGACGCAACTTATAGCCCCGCTTCAGTAGCGTGACCGCAATCGACGACAACACAATGAAAAACACCAGCACAATCATCAAGCTTGTCAGCGGTGCCACATCCGAATGACCGAAGAAGCCATAACGAAAGCCATCAATCATGTAGAAAAACGGATTGGCGTGCGATACCGCCAGCCAAAAAGGCGGTAACGAGTGCACTGAGTAAAACACACCCGCAAGAAAAGTAGCCGGCACAATCAGAAAATTTTGAAAAGCAGCGAGCTGATCAAATTTTTCTGCCCATATGCCTGCGATGAGTCCCATGGTGCCGAGTATTGCCGCGCCGAGCAGCGCAAATACAATAATCCACAGCGGCGCAACAAAACTTAAGTCTGCGAACCAGAGTGTGATCAGCATTACGCCCAACCCCACCATGAAGCCACGAATCATCGCGGCCAGCACATAGGCACTAAACATCTCCCAGTGGGATAGCGGTGTCAGCAGAATAAAGACCAAATTGCCTGTAATTTTTGATTGAATCAATGACGACGATGAGTTTGCAAACGCATTTTGCAAGACACTCATCATCACCAGGCCCGGCGCCAGAAACGCCGTGTACGAGACCCCAGGAAATACTTGTACATGCGCTTCCAGTACATGTCCGAAAATCAGCAGGTACAGCATCGCGGTCACAATCGGCGCAGTCAGCGTCTGCGTGGCCACCTTCCAGAATCGAAGCAGCTCTTTGTACAGCAGCGTACGAAAGCCTGTCATTGTTCGGCTCCCATGATCTGAATGAATACATCTTCCAGATCAGCCTGATGCAGCTGTAAATCTTCGATAACCAGGCCCGAATGACGAATCTGCGCGAGGATGTGCTCGACCTCGTCGTGATG